>JAMPHX010000047.1 GCA_023663205.1 Corallococcus sp.
TCCGGCAAAATTTCTCACGAAATACTCGAAAAAATAGAAAAAAGCACACCGCTTGTATTCGGTAACGAATGCGAAAGTTACGGCGCAAACAGTTTCAATTGCATTCTCGAAACATTGGGATTTGCCGTTAGGGGCAGTTCAACCTCTCCTGCGGAATCGACAGAAATTAAGTATATTGCCCGTGAAACCGGCAAAAATGCCGTTTATATGGCAAATACGCATCTGTCGCCCAAACGTATGATATCACAGGATTCTTTGAAAAACGCCATTGTCTTGGATTTGGCTTGCGGCGGAAGTTCGACGTCGGTATTGAATTTGATTGCAATTGCAAAGGAATTGAATTTCCGAAATATCAATTTGGAAACGATAGGCGACCTTGCCAAAACTACGCCCGTATTATTGGATTACCCGCGCAACGGTTCTACGCTTATGCACGAATTTCATAGAGCGGGCGGCGTATATGCAGTATTAAAATCATTACTCGATGCAAAACTTCTCTGCGGAGACTGCACGATTTACAATGACGAAACCATTGCATCTATTTTGGAAAACATAGATTTTCCCGAGACAAAAACAATCCGCACGCTTGAAACAAGCGTATCTTCATCGGCACATTTGCGCGTACTGTTCGGCAATATAGCCGAAGAAGGCTGTATATGCCACTACCACAACAAAGGTAATTTTGTCGGAGTAGCAAAAGTATACGACAGCGAAGAAACTGCCGTAGACGCTGTCTTGCACAGAGAAATCCGTCCCGGAGATGTAGTCGTCGTAAAAAACGAAGGACCTCACAGTTGCCCCGGTATGCGCGAAGTTTCAATGTTGCTTGCACTGCTTTCCGGTCTGGACCTCGAAAACAGGGTGGCTGTTATAACCGACGGGAGAATTGCCGATTTTTATCGCGGAATTGCTGTCGGGCATATTACACCCGAAAGCGATGCCGCATCAACATTTTCGGCTTTGCAAGACGGAGACGAAATTGAAATTTCCACCTCAAAAGGCAAAGTTTCCTGCGATATCAAAGCAAAAGAAATGCAACAGCGTATAAAGAATCTCGAAAGCAATTCAGCGGCAAATTACGGAAATTACTTTTTGAAAAACTGGGCGCGCAATTGCACTTCCGCTTCAGAGGGATGCGTTGTAAAGGCAACAAAAAAATAATATTTATTGACAAAATATACTTTGTGGTAATAAACTAACTGCAAACAAAAGGCTTCGATATAAATGTGATGTCCACGATATCGAAGCCTTTACTTTAAAAAATTATCAAAAAACAAAATCAATTTTGCTTACCCTTATTGAGTTCTTCTTGCCAGCACCAATAGCACAAATTTTCGTAAGTTTCATCGCCGCCGATAAAAACTTCGGGGCCTTCGTCGACGCAGACACCGTCTATAAATCGCGCGTTAACGGTAGATTTTCTTCCGCATCGGCACACCGACTTGATTTCGGTAATACTATCGGCAAGTTCGACTAAGCGTTTACTACCTTCAAACAATTTGCATTGAAAATTGTTCATAAGTCCGTAGCAAAGTACGGGGGCGTATTGAGACAGCCACTTACACTCATCTATTTGTTTGGGAGTGCAAAACTGCGCTTCGTCTATTATAATGCAATCACATCCGTCCTTTGCCTTTACTTGACTATAAAGCGCAGCAATACTGTCGCCCGCGCACACTATACGACAATCGGCAGACAGACCTATACGGGAACGTACCTTGGGAACATCCGTATCTCCTCGGTTATCCAACGCAGGCTTTATGAGCAATACCTTCATATTTTTTTGCTCATAATTGAACTTACACATAAGTGCTTGCGCAGACTTGCTGCTGCCCATTGTTCCGTATTTGAAATATAATCTCGGCATATGTACTTCTCCCGTATTTACTGTTTTTGCATTGCTTACTACGCTAACCTTAGTATAATCCGTTTATTTCGCCGTCGGCATCGATTGTCATACCTACGGCATTAGGTTTCTTTGGCAAACCTGGCATAAGCAACATGCTGCCTGCTATCGCAACCAAAAATCCGGCACCCATTCGAGGTTCTATATCCCGAATAGTAACGGTAAAATTTTTAGGTACGCCCAGCAGATTGGGGTCATCGGATAACGAATACTGTGTTTTTGCAATTACAACAGGTAATTTGCCGCAATCGAGTTGTAACAGCAAATGCAAACTTTCCTCGGCTTTCGGAGTGTACTCCACCCTACTTGCGCCGTATACTTTACTTGCTATTTTGAATATTTTTGTCTTGGTATCGTCAGTGTCGTCATACGCAAAACGAAACGCGGCATTGCCCTCATCTGCAAGTTTAACAACTGCTTCTGCCAGTTGTAATGCGCCTGCTCCGCCCTTTGCCCATACATCGCAAACCACTGCTTGTGCACCGCATTTTTCTTCTACCGTTTTACGTATCAGCGCAATTTCGGCGGTCGTATCGGTTGAAAACTTATTTATTGCTACAATTGCAGGCAATCCGTAAACCTCGGTAATGTTGGAAACGTGCTTCAAAAGATTGGGCAAACCCGCTTCGAGCGCAGACAAATTTTCCAAAGCGAGATTGGCTTTGTCTTGACCGCCGTTAAGTTTGAGCGCGCGCACAGTGGCTACTATTACAACGGCATCGGGTTTCAGTCCGGAAACACGGCATTTTACGTCCAAAAACTTTTCCGCGCCCAAATCCGCGCCGAATCCTGCTTCCGTAACAGTGTAATCGGCGCAACTCATAGCAAGTTTTGTTGCTTGAATACTGTTACAACCGTGGGCAATATTAGCAAATGGTCCGCAATGCACTATTGCAGGCGTGCCGCCAATTGTCTGAACAAGATTGGGCTTCAATGCGTCTTTGAGCAATATTGTCATTGCTTCCTGACCTTCCAAGTCACGACAGAATACAGGGGTTCCGTCATAAGCATATGCAACCAGTATATTACCCAAGCGGCGCTTCAAATCTGACAAATCCGATGCAAGCGACAAAATTGCCATAACCTCGCATGCGGCCGTTATATTGAACTTTTCGTCACGGGCAACTGCGCCCTTGATATTGCAACTAACCGATACACCGCGCAGAGCACGGTCATTCATATCCATTGTTCGGTTAAACACTATTCTTTGCGGGTCGATGTTGAGCGGATTACCTTGAAAAATACTGTTGTCAATCAGAGAACACAGCAAATTGTTTGCGGAAGTTATGGCGTGAAAATCGCCGGTAAAATGCAAATTTATATCTTCCATGGGAAGTATTTGAGAGTAACCGCCGCCTGTTGCGCCGCCTTTTATGCCGAAAACAGGTCCGAGCGAAGGTTCACGTAGCGCAAGACACGTATTTTTGTGTAACAAATTCATACCGTCGGCAAGCCCTATTGAAACGGTAGTTTTTCCCTCTCCCGCCGCGGTCGGATTGATTGCCGTAACCAATATCAATTTGCCCTTTCTACCGTCTTTGGCTTGTACGTTTATTTTGGCTTTGTAATTACCGTACAATTCCAAATCGTTTCGGTGCAAACCTATTTTTTCGGCTATATTTTCTATATTTTGCAATTTACACTTTCTTGCAATTTCTACGTCTGTCATTTGTTCCTCCGCAATCAGTCGATATATCTCATGGTAATGTTTCCCCAAAATATCATGTCTTTGATAATACAAAGCGATATCGACAAACAGGTTGCCGTTAAGTCTGCAACCTTATACGTTACCATATTTGTAATGATAACAAAAAAAAGCGTTTTAATCAATCGTTTAAACGAGAAACGCGCTATTATTTGTTTAGGTTTGATATATGAAAATATTTGTGTTGCCATTCGGCGATAAAAACAGTATAGCGCAAAAAAATCGGCAGCAATTAGCGCTTAACCGAATCGCTGCCGATTTGACATAATTTGACAAAAACCAAATCTATTTCAAGAATTTTTCCGCTCGGACCCTGCTTGGTCGGAATTCAACAAACAAACCGAAAGCCGTCTTGCGCATACTTCTCGATTATTTGACGGTGTCCTTCCAACTCTGCCGACCCCGGAGGGCTGTTTTCCATTTGAAGTTTGACGAATTTGTAATCCATAATTTGTTTTCCTTTATTTAATTATTGGGGAATAAGCCGCCGGCCAATTCCTCTATTACTTCGGATTTTACCAGTGCAATGCCTTTTTCTTTGTCGCAAAGGACAACGACGGAATCGCCCGCTTGGATTCCGAACATTTCACGTGCTTCCTTGGGTATAACGATTTGCCCTTTCTCTCCTACTCTGCAAATGCCAACGTATTTATCTTTTTCCATTTTACCTCCCCCCCCCAGTATGATTATTCATACTTTTCATACAAATTATACCAAGTTACAACTTAGATGTCAACAATTTTTCATTAAAAAGTTGTCAAATAATTTACGTAAGCATTTGACACAATTTAAAGTTCAATATCGGGTAGGTAACTGAAAAAACAATATAAACAAAATGTTCCGCAAATGAAACATAGTAAACAAACATTCCGCAGACAAGAATCCACAAAAATTTGTAACAAAAAAGAGTACCTAAAATATTCAATTAAAGTACGTTTAGCCACAGAATATTTTTATGAAACCTTTGCCGCGCGGGATACTTTCAACTCACGTTCCAATTTATTGCAGGTATTTTCAAACTCCTCTTGCGATTCTTCTATTTCTATTCCGTCCAAAATATCTTGAAGGCGGTATTCGTCGCTAAGATACTTGATTGTTTGCCGTCCGATAACCGCAGTCAAAACACCGTTGGTGAATCCCTGAATAGAAGAATCGACAACTGTAGATATTGCGGCACCCAAAAGAGGTATCCCCTTGACGGCATTTCCCATTGTTTGTACGATTGTATTCCCTATTTTGATTCCGCCGACTCCGTATGCTACAAGTGAATTGCGCAATACACTGCCGAATACCTTTACAAGTTTGGCATCCGAAGGACGAAATCCGTACAAAAACAGGATGTCTTTGACCAATTGCATATTCAATACAGCCACAAGCATAGCGTCAACCTTGTTTGTTTGTGATACGGCAGAATACATTGCCGTTTTGACAGATGCCTTCAAAATCATATCTTGCGCGTTTTTCTTGACACATCCGCTGTACAAAGCAGATAAATTTTCCTTAACGGCTTGTTCGTCATTGGTTGTTTGCGCTATTGCAAGTTTACCTACAATTCCGGCATCGTACCAGCCTACGCCTTCAACTTTGGACGTGACTTCTATTATCTTATCGGCAAGTTCGTGTCTAACCTTTTTGTTGCGTCTCTTTGCTTCACGCACCGTCATGGCATTCACGTTAGTAACAAAATAGTTGAGTTTGCCGATTTTGACCAACGGAACAATAAACAAAAATACATAAAGCACAACGCTTATGACAGATGTTGCGATACCCAAATATATATTTAGATTTGAAGGTAATTCCAACTCAAACACACGCAACGTCACCGAAAACAAACAAAAGAATAAAAATATGCCTATTGAAGATGCAATCAGTCCAAGCAACAGTTTTGCGCCTTTTAGATTGCTGCGCTTGGTATACTTTTGCTCGTATTCGTAAATTGTCATTTTTTCCGAAGGTATGTTAGCCGATTTTTCCTTTTTCATAAATATCTCCGCCAAGCACCGCTTTCTCAAATATTTAATATTTGCATTTACACAATAAATACCCAATTATAAAACGACGGTGCTTTTAAATAATTTGGCTAATGATAACATTTTTTTTATTTTCAGTCAAGAGTATATAAAACTGCAATCGTACGGTAAACATTTCTTGTACGGGAAGCATGGCACAAACTTTGCGCACCGTGGGAACAGGTATACAGGAAGCGCAGTTATTTTATGCTTCCAAGAACGCTTTTTACAAGACAACCCGTTGTCTTTCGCATATTGCACGACTGAAATTTTCTCTTACTTAATTTCGATTGGCATTTAAACTACACGCCAATACTAATTTTTTGCAGAGTTCAACATATAATCGGGCACATATAATCGTTTTTGCAAAGTCGATTGACAAGTTTTCTGTCAAATGGAATTTCAAAAGGATATTAGGCTCAAACAGAGATATAACAGTAATATTTTTACGATAATCAATCCCGTTCAAAGTAGTTAGTGAACTAATATTTTATATGATTTATTAAGACTAACGCGCGTAAAAACAAAATCGACAAATCTCCTAATGAAATTTGCCGATTGGTGCTTGTGGCCGGACTTGAACCGGCACGAACTCTCGTCCGAGGGATTTTAAGTCCCTTGCGTCTGCCTATTCCGCCACACAAGCGTGTGTCAAGTTTTCAATTTTGTAAAAAAAGCGTTATTTTTATCGAAAATTTAAGTCTGCTATATCTGCCTATTCCTCCGAATACACATAACACATAATGTCCTTGCCAACCGAAGTATATCTTAATATCCGGTAATTTAAAGTAAAGCACAAACGGCAAACGCCGTTTGTGTCCTTACAAAAATTGGAGGCACCACCCGGATTTGAACCGGGGAATAAAGCTTTTGCAGAGCTTTGCCTTACCACTTGGCAATGGTGCCACACACTGCTAACTAATTTTAGCAAATTATACAAAAAAAATCAACAGTTTTTCGGTTATTTAATAAATAAAACTATTTTGTGTAAAATTTTGTACTTGTCTGAACAAAAAGTAACAAGTAAGATCAATTTATCATATATTTTTTACCTATTTAATTCTATGCTTGTCGAAAATGTTTATCCGAGAGCGACATCTAAAATCATCATTATTGCAAAGCCTGCAATAACTCCCCAAGCACTCAAATACGATTTGTCGTCCGTTTGCGCATCGGGTATCAAATCTTCCGCAACGACAAACAGCATTGCGCCTGCCGCAAAAGACAAAAACCAAGGCTGCAAAAAAGATAATAACGAAGCCAAGTAATACCCTATCACGGCAAATACGGGTTCGACCGCTCCGCTTGCCATACCGAACAAGAATGCCTTATGTTTACTGCCGGTAGCACTTTTCATAGGCAAAGAAACAGCCGCGCCTTCCGGTATATTTTGAATAGCAATGCCGACGGCAAGTCCCAAGGCAACAGCATACTCCGAAGCACTGCTTTGCCTCGCAGCGGCGCCGAATGCAAAGCCCACCGCAAGTCCTTCGGGAATATTGTGAACCGTGACTGCGAAAAACAGTTTCATCGGTTTTAATGATTCGGACATTCCATCAGATTTGTTCAGTACTGGCAACAGTCTGTCTATGAGCACCAAAAACAAAGCCCCTAACACCAACCCTATTGCCGCAGGTACGAAACTGAATTGTCCGTATTGTTCTGTACTGCCCTCGATTGCCGGTATCAACAATGACCACACAGAAGCGGCTATCATTATTCCCGAAGAAAAGCCCAAAAACAGCGAGTTGATTTTGTGAGATACGGTATTTTTAAATAAATAGACCACCGCCGAACCCAGCGTTGTAGCAACAAATATCACCGTCATACCGACAATTGTCATAGCAACCGTATTCATTGGTTCTCCCTCTGTCAAGTAATCGGCGTCAAGTTACGCCAATTACTTACATACTATTGTAAACTGCGTTAGAGTGTTACCCTATAACTTTGTCCTCACCTGCCTTTTTCACTATCTTTATTAGGTGCGGCGGATTGAACGGTTGCTCTATCGACAATGTGTACGGCTGCTACTAATTACTGTAAGTCAGTTTCGAATATTTACCCAAAAAATAAAAAGACGTAACCGTATAGGTTACGTCGTAAACTTCAAATTTATAATATTTACTCAACACTAATTGTGAAATAGTACAACGGCTGTCCGCCGTATCTCAAAAACACTTCAACATCGGGGAATTTTTCCTGCAAATGTTCAACAAGCACTTCCGCCTTTGACTGCGCAACATCGGAACCGTAATATAACGATACGACATCTCCGCCTTTTTCAAGCATTTTTTCTATCAAAGTTTCAGTGACGTCTTCGACTTTTTTGCCTTTGGTCACAATATCGCCGTTATGCAGTCCGATAATATCGCCTTTTTTGATTTTTATCTTGCCAAACTGCGTATCGCGAACGGCAAATGTTACCTGCCCGCCTTGAACCGTTCCTATCGCCTCGGTCATATTTTCCAAGTTTTCCTTTAAATTGACCTCGGGATTGTAATTCAAAACTGCCGTTATTCCCTGCGGAATATCTTTTGTAGACAATACAAATATATTGCGATTTTTAACCAATGTCCTCGATTGCTCTGCCGATAAAATAATATTTTTGTTGTTTGGCAAAATAATTATATTTTCCGCATTGATTTTGCGCGCCGCAGTCGCTATGTCATCGGCAGACGGATTCATAGTCTGTCCGCCCTCTATTACTTGGTCCACAAGCAAATCCTTGAATATCGCGGCAAATCCGTCTCCCGCACAAACAGACAACAAGCCGATAGGCTTCTTTTCCGCCTCGTATTTGGCACGCAACTGACGGTTTTGTTCCATCATATTTTCAATTTTGACGTTATCTATCTCGCCGAGAGTCAACGCCTTTGCCAATACCTGGCCCGGATTGTTTGTATGAATGTGCACCTTGACAAGATTCAAATCGCCTATTACTATTGTGGAATTGCCTATTTCGCAAAGATAATTGCGCAGTTTATCGATATCGGTTACGGTTGTCTTTTTGAGCATATTGGTTATAAAAAACTCCGTACAATATCCGTAATCAATATCATCAAGCGACTCGTAATCCACAAGCGATTCGCGGTTTTCATCCGAAATGCTTTGCAGAAGATTGCTGTCCTGCTTTGCAGAAGAATCTTCGGATGACCCTTCGACTTTCTGCCCGAGGTACCCCATGATAAAGCCCTTAAACAAAGTTATCAAGCCAAAACCGCCGCTGTCTACAACGCCTGCCTTTTTGAGTACGTCAAGCATATCGGGGGTTTGCGCCAATGTTTCTTCACCTTTGGCAAGAACCCTTTCCATAAACTTTCTGACATCGGAATTGCGCTTTGCCACTTCAATGGCTTCTTCCGCCATACAGCGTATTACAGTCAAGATTGTGCCCTCTTTGGGTTTACTTACAGCACTGTAAGCGAGTTCTGCCCCCTTTTTGAGCCCCTTGGCAAATATTTTTGTGTCTATTTCTTCGCAAGTCGCGATAACAGAAGAAAAACCTTTTAGTATTTGAGAGAGAATTACTCCCGAATTTCCTCTTGCTCCGCGCAATGCGCCTTTGGCAAGTTTGTCAGCCAAATCCGCCATTCTCGTATTGGAAAGTGTTTCCAATTCCTTGCAGGCAGATGCCATTGTCAGTGACATATTTGTTCCCGTATCACCGTCGGGAACGGGAAAGACGTTTAATCCGTCAACTTGACTTTTGTTGACATCCAACATCTTTTTTCCGCTTATTAACATATTTTTCATTACCACCACGGTAATGTAAATATTACTGGAACGTGCTGAAGACATATTTTCTCCTTGTATGATACGTCCTGCCAACGCGCTTCAAAGCGTTACTGGCAGAACCGAAAACGCTTTGTATTACAATTTGACGCCGACTACATGTACGTCTATTCTGTCAACTATCATGACCGTAAAGTGTTCAAGACCGTATTTGACCGAACTTTTCAAACTGGATGCTACTGCGGAAATAGGCAAACCGTATTTTATCACGACAAACAAATCAACAAAAATACGGTCACCGTCGGTGACTATTCTGACGCCGCGCGATTTGCCGTTGCGCTTAAACACATCTGATAAAGTATCCGAAAACTTTGCCGGTACCGTATCGATGATTCCGTAACACTCCAATGCAAGACTTCCGGCAAGTGACGCTATTACGTCATCGGAAATAGTTATTGTGCCGTAGGAATTTCTTGTTCTAAGCGACATGCGTACACCTCCATTATTAAGTCGACGCTATTATTCTACAATAAATCCAGACATTTTACAATTAAAATACCGATAA
>JAMPHX010000048.1 GCA_023663205.1 Corallococcus sp.
AAATTATTATCTTCAAAAAACTCTATTGTTCTGGAACTATCCCAATTGTATATTGCACCGTACAAAAACTTTGCATTGGTAGCAACATTTTCCAAAAATGTACGCGCGTCGCAATTGTTTGTTAAGTTACAGCGTCCTTTGCCCGTAATGTATATTTTACGTCCGAGTTTGCCATTTTTTTCTATTAAATTAACTTGGGCACCGTTTTTTGCCGCAGTAATTGCAGCCATCATTCCCGCGGGTCCTCCGCCGATAACTGCAATTTTCATTCAAAAATCCCTTTTACTTTTTGCAGCGAATCGTAGTCGGTGCAATCTATTTTTAACGGCGTTATGGTTATAAAACCTTCCTCGGCGGATACAACATCGCAACACACTGCTTTGTCTAATGGTATTTTGTCGCCGCACAAACGCCATTCATACGGAGCGTTTTTGTCATGCAGATAATAGTCCGCAAATATGTGCACCGTGCCTTGACGGACTGCTTTGACGTCTTTGACGGCAATGCCGTCGGCAGGGACGTTGACATTCAAAAAAACAAACTGTATATTAAATTCGAGAATTTTCATCAAATATTTATCTATAAATTCAATACAGTTTTGATAACCGCCCGTGTTGCCGAGACGAGAGACGGCAACACTCTTTATTCCGCAAATAGTTCCTTCCTCGGCAGCGCCGACCGTTCCGGAATACGGTATATCCAATCCGTAATTTTCGCCGTTGTTAATACCGGAAATAAGCAAATCGAATTTTACGTCTAAATTCATTGTGGCAAATTTGACGCAATCGGCAGGCGTTCCGCTTGAAGAATAGGCTTTTACCGCACCGCAATAGTTTTCAATCGGAAGAAATGTTATTTCTTTGAAAAATTGCATTGCATGAGAAAACGCCGAGCGTTGACTGTCCGGCGCAACAACATATACATTATGGTTTTGCGACAATAAGCGGCACAACTCTTTCAAACCGTCCGCCTCGTATCCGTCATCATTAGTCAATAGAATGTTTAAATTGTGCATAATTTTACCGCTTATAGGTTACTTAAATACTCGATTTCTTTATCGGATAAAAATCTGTATTTGCCTCTGCCGAGCCCGCCAAGATATATATCGCCGATAGATATGCGTTTAAGAAATTTAACATCTTTGCCTATATATTCAAACATTCGCTTTACCTGCCTGTTTCGTCCTTCGTGAATCACAATCCTAACTCGACTGTAATGTTCGTCAAATGTCAACACATCCACCTTTGCAGGCGCGGTTTTTTTGTCGTCCAAGACTATCCCTTCTTGCAATACGCGAATATCATTTGCACTGAGTTTACCGGAAATGCGCGCAATATAAGTTTTATCGACATTATGTTTCGGATGAGTCAGTTTATTTGCCAAATTACCGTCATTGGTCAAAATTATTGCGCCTTCAGTATCGTAATCCAATCTACCCACAGGATAAAGCCGAGTTTTGATGTCAATCAAATCCATAACTGTTTTTCGTCCCAAGTCGTCGCTTACGGTAGTGACATATCCCTTTGGTTTGTGTAACAAAATATAGTAATTCTTTTTTTTGAGCGCAACGCGCTTCTCGTTTACAGTTACTTTGTCTTTCTCGGGTTCAATACTTACACCCATTTCCGTCACCGTATTTCCATTAACTTTAACTTTGCCGTCTGCTATCAATTTGTCGCATGCTCGTCTGCTGGCCACGCCGCAATCTGCAAGATATTTGTTTAATCGCACTTTGTATTGCTCCGATAATTTATAACTATATAGTAACTAATTTTTTGAAAAAAATCAAGGAAATAACAATATTGCTTCAAATTTACTTGTATGTATCTCAAATTCAGGTAAAAAATATACAAAGTGACTTAGAACCTTTTATTTGCGACAGATACAAAATACTCATTAAAGAATTCGATTTCATTGCAATGATAAAAGGAGCAAGAGAATCTTCTCCTGCTCCGAATCAAATTGCTTTTAATGGCTTGCTGTATATGCTTTCGTTATCGAACAATACTTGCAAGCAACCGCCCTCATCGTTAAATGTCGAATTTATCTTGATAGCATTGTATTCGCTGCCGTCATTTCTCAGCGGAAACAGAAAAGCGTCTGCGCTGTAATATTTATCAATCAAGCCACCGTTTGTCGCCTTATATATCTTATTTTGAGGTATTATGACTGTCATATTATAGTATGAATTACCGTATTCCAACATTTTTTGCGCTGTTTCAAACATTGGAGCGCAATTGAGCACCACAGCAATTAGTTTCATACCATCCTTCTCGGAACTACCTACAAAACAGCGCCCCGCTTTTTTTGTGTAACCCGTTTTGACTCCCGTTGCATATTCGTAATTGAACAAAAGTTTATTCTTATTTTTTAGGTACCGCCCATACTGTTGCGTATTTTCTTCTATGGTAACGGATTTTGTTGCAACTATTTCTGCCACATCTTTGTTTTCCAATGCACATGAGGTTATCAATGCCAAGTCATAGGCTGTCGTAAAGTGGTTTTCGCTGCTTAGTCCGTGCGGATTTTCAAAGTGTGAATTTTCTGCACCTATTTCTTGTGCTTTTAGGTTCATTTTCTCGGCAAATTTGTCGACGCTGCCGGCGACATGCAATGCCAAGGCAACTGCACTGTCATTTCCGCTTTGCAGCATCAATCCGTAAAGCAGTTCTTTTACAGTCAACTGTTCTCCTTCGCGCAGATAAATTGAAGACCCCTCGACGCCTACAGCCTCGCGCGGTATCGTTACAATTTCGCTCATGTTACAATTTTCGGAAACAACCAATGCCGTCATTATCTTGGTAGTACTTGCCATGGGTAAGCGTCTATCCGAATTTTTGGAAAGTAGTACTCTGTGCGAGGTAGCCTCCATAAGAACAGCGCTTTCTGCACTCGAAACAATGTTTGAAGATTCGCAATTCCCGTTTATTGCTCCGAATGCCAAGCATACAACGGCAATTACTATTACTGCAATCGATAGAAATTTAAGAATGCTAATCGCTGTTGACATTTTTTACCAAATCCTTTGCAATGTCCAATATTTTACTCATACTGCTCTCTTCCGGAACATTTATTACATTGACTCCGTCTTTGTCTATCACCAAAAACCCTACCGGATTCAAAGACGCTCCGCCGCCGGAACCTCCTGCAAAGTGTCCGGATAGTCCCTCTTTAAGCAGATTTTTCGATACGTTTTTGTCACCGTACTCTCCGCCGCCTGCCATAAATGCAAACGAAATTTGTGAAATAGGCATAATGGTTTTTCCGTCCATTGTTACAATAGGATTTCCGATTATAGTATTGACTTCTGCAACCTTGCTCAAATTACCCACGGCAGTTTCTACAATATTACTAATTTGATTGTTATCCATTTTTCTTTTTCCTCGCTAATGCAGATATCAGCCCCAATGTAGTAAACGACACATCGATTTGTCCTTGTAACGACGAATGTTCTACAGTCCAATACATTGCCGAATTTACTCTACAATTTTTACATTCGGCAATTACTTGAAGCGCTGTATTCATAAATATCCTAAAAACTCCGCTTACCGCAATGCCAATGGGGTCGACAGTATTTACTGCTGTAACAAAATTTATTTTGCACACTTCAAAGCATTTTATTATGCCATTGCCTGAAAATTTAATTTTGGGAATTAGCACATCGCTATCGATTGTCCCTTCACAATGTAATATTTTGCCTTGAATACAAATTTTTTCGTTAACTACGCGAATATGCGCAAGTTTAACAACTATTTGTGCTTGCATATGATGCAAATCTATGACAAACAAGATTTTCGGTTTGATTTGCATCAATAGCATCATTGTAATCAACATTAGAACAACAGCAATTGTCATTAAAAATATTTTGCTCAAAATTTCAAGTTTTATTCCGTAGTAGAAAAGGTAATGTATCAAAAAATTCAACCGATATCGCTATAAAAGATTATGCAACTGTAATTACTAAACAAACTATGCTCGCTACTGCCGAAAAAATAAATATATAATTATTATAGATACGATAAGTACATTTAATGTAATTGATATAATTTATACATACGTCAACTGCGTCATCAACCCCTAAGACACTGTTGTTGCCCCATCTTCTGACGCACTTCGCCGCAAAATTTTGATTTTAACCAGACTTTAATATTGCGCAATAAATTACATTTATCATGCAAGCAATGTGACATGACGCAATTGTACAGTATCACGAACTGCACAAATTACACGCACATACATAGTTATGCAATTGCGACATAGTAACATAGATGTAAATACATAATGTGCGGTTAGACTAACATAAAAAGCAATTGTCAACCGCAAACACTTATGTCAAAACAAGATTAATCAAGGGAGCAATAATTCTGCCATCCTTTCAAAACTACCGAACACCCACAGCAATATGTTCAATAATCGGTTAATATACAATATTTAAATATAAGCGATTACTCGATAACAGCCACTTTTTCGTCTTTTAAAAATTCCGGCAGAGGTTCATCGGCGGACGAGTCGAACATTGGCTTTTCCACAATGTTTAAATTACTGCGGTCATCGGAAATCGCCTGCAATCTTTCAAGCAACGATTCGTAATCCGGCAAATCGTGTATATCCGACAAGGAAAACCTTTTAAGAAAATCATCTGTTGTAGCAAAGAGTATCGGTTTTCCGATTGTATCTTTTCTGCCCACCGCTTCTATCATTCCCAAGCGCGTCAGATTTTGCACAGAATACGTGCAATCGACACCGCGAACTTCCTCAACTTCCAAACGAGTGATGGGCTGTTTGTAAGCAATAATTGCAAGCGTTTCCAACATCGCAGAAGTTAACTCCTTTTCTTTGATTGGATTCAAGACGCTTTCTACCTGCTTTGCATACTCCGGATTACTGCAAAATTGCAGTTTTTTGTTAAAATTCATGACGTTTATACCAGTGTCGGCATTAAAACGCAACTTTAATTCCTTTATTGCGTCCTCAATCTCGGTTTGACTTGCATTTAGTTTTTCTGCAATGGCAGATATTTCCACCGCATTGCCGGATACAAACAATATTGATTCTATTATACTACTCAACCGACTCATTAAAAGCCTCCTCCGATAACTGCGCCCCTTCTATGCGCGACAAAATTATATCTCCAAACAACTCATCCTGTTTAACGGAAATCGCCTGTAACTTCAAAAGTTCCAACATTGCGCTGAAAGTTGTTATTATTTCAACACGCGACGTGGTCTCATTAAAAATATTGAAGAAACTTACTGTTTCGTGTTCTTGCAAATAGTCACGCAAAAAGCGCATTTTTTCCGGTACGGAAAAAGTTTCTTTTACTATTGCGCGCGAAATGTTTTCCGATGACGCTTTCAGTTGCATCTTCATCAAAAACTTGTTGAATGCTTGCAAAAAGCCCTCTATGCTCAAATGTTCCTTAACTACTTCCACTGCTTCGCCTACATTTTTATCAGGTTCGCGGTAATACCTATCTACGCTTTCGTGTTCTTTAAGTTCTCCGCAAACTTCTTTGAACATCTTGTATTCTTCCAGCTGCCTGATAAAAACTTTCTCGGGAGAATCCTCATCATCGAGTCCCGGCAAAACAGGCAACAACGCTCTCGATTTGATTTCCAGCAATGTTGCAGCCGTTGCCATATACTCACTTGCTTTATCTACATCCAAATCGGATAGTTGGGACATATATTGCAAAAATTGTTCCGTAACTTGCGAAACAAAAATATCTTTTATCTCAATTTCATTTTGTTTAACCAAAGTCAACAGTAAATCCAACGGACCTGAAAAGTTTGTCAATTTCAATTCCAATTCGTTACTGCTTTCTTGGTCGAATATATAACTTTGTTCAACAGCATTGATATCGTCATTATTGTTCATCTAATCAACAGCCTCCAAAACTTTTGAAACAGTCCCAACAGTCCGTTGCCGGCATAATTCATATACAAAGCAAGCGGGGAATAATTGTTTACTACGGGAATACAGTTTAATAAAGCCAGTCCCAACAATATATACAGACTGTATCTCTGCAAAAACCTCATAAAAGGTTTCTCCGACGACACAAAGCAGTTAACAAACCTGTAACCGTCCAGCGGATACAACGGCAACACGTTAAATAGCGCAAATGATATGTTCAGGCTTATTACTTGCCAAAAGAACTCTTTCAAAAAATACCAAAAATAATAAGACCCCTCTCTAAAAGCAACTCCGCCAACCGTAAACATCAACACGTAAAACGCTGTAAATACAAATGCGCAAATCAAGTTTGTGACTATTCCCGCAAAAGAAACAAGTATCATACCGCTCTTTCTGTGCTTAAAGTTATTCGGATTTACAGGCACTGGCTTTGCCCAGCCAAAACCGACCAACAGCATAAGAATAAATCCGTACAAATCAAAGTGTTTAATCGGATTTAACGACAATCTTCCGCACGCCTTTGCCGTTTTGTCTCCACACCACAGGGCGACAAGCCCGTGTGCAATTTCATGCAGTATCACAGTGAGCGGCAATGCTACGATAAATGCTATTACGCTTAACAGTCCTTCACGCGAAGGAGTGTTTCCGTTTTTTGTTAACAATTCAAATATATACATACAGTATTTATTATGATAGCAAAAATATCAAATAAAGTCAATTGTTAAAGCACCACTCCGTTTAACAAAGCATATCTTTGTAATTGATTATGATATTTAAAAGTATATCTAATTTTATTTTTCGGATCGCAAAATTTAACACACCGCTACAAAATGGCAATTTAATGTAAAGGGCTTGATGCCTATTCAAGCCCTTTGCTTATCAAGTAATTATTTACCGAGAATTATATCGCTGATATAATCTGTATACCCTTTACATTCAATGTCGTTAGCAGCAATTAGATTAACATCGCATATCGTATTTCCGTTTGAATCTTTTAGAAATGCTTTACCTATTATATCCCCGCTACAAACCGGTGCTTTTACGTTATCGGGAATATCCGTAACAACTTGAAAATCGCACTTGCCCTTTTCGCCAAATCCGATTAGTTTTCTGTCTGGCTTTATCTCAACATTGTCCGACTTTCCGCCGAGAACGCCGACTTTTTCTATCTCGCTGTTAACGTCAAGATAAACTTTACTTTCATAGTTAGCAAATCCGTAATTAAACAGCGAAGACACTTCGTTAAAACGTGTTTTACTGTCGGGCGCGCCTACAACCACGGCAACAAAGCGTGTATCGCCTCTTTTTGCCGTTGCCGACAAACAATGTTGAGCCTCAACGGTATAACCCGTTTTACCGCCGTCACAGCCGTCATAAAACCGTATCAAACGATTGGTGTTCGTCATTCCCGTAACTCGACCGCCGGGGTGTTGATAATCTTCCATCCAAACGCGCGAACACGTAAAATAATGCGGATTTTCAATAAGTTTAAGCATCATTTGCCCCACATCCAATGCGCACGAAAAATGATTGACGCAAGGCAGTCCCGTACAGTTTTCAAAATGCGTATTTTCCAAACCAAGCGTTTGTGCTTTTTGATTCATTTTATCAACAAAGTTTTCTACGCTTCCCGAAATATGCTCTGCAAGCGCAACACAACTGTCATTTGCCGAGCATACCACTATTGACTTTATTAAATTTTCTACTTTGTGCGTAGTGTTTGCATCCAAAAAAACTTGTGAGCCACCCATCGATGCCGCTCTTTGGCTGACAGTAACTTCATCGTCCAAATGCAACTTACCGTCAGCAATTGCGTCATACACACACAACAAAGTCATTATTTTCGTCATACTGGCAATCGGACGTTTTTCCGTTGAATTTCTTTCAAACAATATATCGCCTTTTTCGGAAAGCAGCACCGCCTCTTTCGATTTTATATCGATAACGGTTTCAGCGGTTTCAGCGTTAGCAATCACAGGCAACACCGAAAGCAACGCCAATACACAACACAAAATAAACAATACAGTTGTTTTCTTCATATTTCACCTCTCAAATTTGGTATTAGTATTTGTCGTTAGCCTTTTATTATGCAATAAACCAAACCTGCATAATAAAATAAGCGCGCATACATTTGAAAAGTTTTGTACTGTGGCTTACGGAATTTATCTTGCACTTCAATCCGTTATGTTTAGTAAAATACAAATATGAAGTAATCTCTTTGAAAGCACTTGTGACAAATATTCAATATAAGATGAATACATAAAAAGACGCCGCATATGCGGCGCCAAAAATAAAGCAATATTTATTTTACCTTGTAATCTTTTCCCAGACGGATTTGCTTCCGTATGGTAACCCCAGTTGTTGTAATATTGTGTCGGCAATAACATCCATACCGGATAGTGTTCCCAAATTTGTAGGTACAACATCTCTACCGTAGATAAGTAAAGGCGTATATTCTCTTGTATGGTCGGTATGAATTTTGTGGGTAGGGTCGCAACCGTGGTCGCCCGAAATATACAATACGTCTTCTGGCTTCATGATTGACATAATTTCACCGACCTTCTTATCTATTTCTTCAAGAGCCTGCGCATACCCGTAAACATCTCTGCGGTGTCCGTATTTCATATCGGTATCTACAAGATTGACAAACACCAGACCGTCAAAGTCCTCTTTGACAAGTTGAATTGTTTTGTTTAAGCCGTCCAAGTTACTCACAGTATGTATACTGCGCGTAATGCCCTTACCGTTAAATATATACTCAATTTTGCCTACGGCGACGCTTTCAAGTCCTGCTGCTTTTACCTTGTCAAGCAATGTTTCCGACGGCGGACTAAGCGAAAAATCTTTACGGTCTGCCGTACGCTCAAACGGGTATGTACCAGCAAAAGGTCTTGCGATAATACGCCCCACGCCGTATTTGCCTGCGCATAATGCCCGCGCCTTTTCACACATCTCATACAACTGTTCAACGGTGTATTTTTCCATATGAACAGCAATCTGCAACACGCTGTCGGCAGAAGTATATACAATCGGATAACCTGTTTTTAAATGTTCTTCGCCGTAATCTTTAATTACTTCCGTGCCGCTGTACGGTTTGTTGCAAAGAACCTTAGTACCCAATTCCTTTTCAAGACTGACAATAAAATCCTTTGGAAAGCCGTCGGGGAATGTCGGCATAAATTCTTTTGTAATTACGCCTGCTATTTCCCAATGTCCTACGGTTGTGTCCTTTCCCTTACTAAGTTCAGCAAGCCTTCCGTAGGTACCTTCAGCCAAACGGTCATCATTATATGTTCCGTCTATGCAATACAATCCCATATCAGCCAAATTAGGCAAATTAACATCGTATGCACTACGAATATTTTTGAGTGTATTGGCGCCGTAATCGTTGTACTTTTTGCAATCAGGCAATGCACCAACGCCAAAACCGTCTATAATCAGCAAAAATGCTCTCATATCAATTCTCCTGAGTATATTATAATAAATTTTTGATTTATTTGCAATCAAATTAGCACTGTTATCAAGCGAAGTAACACAAAAACAGTTATTAACCTTACAGCAATACCAATTACCTCTGTCAAAAAAGCGGATACATTGCAATTAAACGCTTCACGCAAATCGCAAAAAGTCAAATGCATGTCATTGCTGCAAATAAGAGAAACACAACACGCAAAGCAATTTATCAACTGCTCGGGCAAAAATGCAAAAACGACATAAAATACTCCCAGCAAACCAAACGCTTCTATTGAAATCCTTGCGGATATTCCCAAATAAAGTCCGCTACAAAAGCACAAAAGAACTTTTAGACAATTTGTATATTTGCTTAAACTTAACAAATACATTACTGCGCAATACAAGATTGCATTAAAAATCATCTTTAAAAATGCCGAAAAAAACGAGTCTGAAACAACGATAACTA
>JAMPHX010000049.1 GCA_023663205.1 Corallococcus sp.
TTTTTATTGCGGATGTGTATATTTTTATTATGGATTGCCGCGGTCGCTTCGCTCCTCGCAATGACGACAAAAAAAATAATCCATTACGCCTCGCAATGACGGCATATAATAGCAAAATTGCTGTATTATTTTGATAAAATGAAAATCATATCCATAAAAAACACACGCTTAAATAAGCGTGTGGCAATAATCGTTACAATACGGTTTACCGTGTTTTACTTACCTTGCAATAAGCACCGACGTCGCTAATCAATAATCGAACTTTACAAGTTCTCCGACGCTTTTGATACGTCCGATAAAGTGAGATATGTATGCGGACAACAACTGCAAACAATCCTTGACGCTTGCATCGGGAAACGCTACGTTGCCCAACTTTTCGTAAGGCAGGCCGTTTAGCATTTGCAGTACGGCGACCGACGATTTGGAAACAGCAAGACTATTTGTTGTATGACACTTTTCGCAAACCGCACCGCCCGACATTAAATCGAGATACATACGCTTTGCGTGTTTGTCGCCGCAAACATTGCAACGAGAAACGTCTACGCCGTAACCGCAATTGTGCAAATACCCCGTAATAAACCTCAATGTTACTACAAACGGATTGTAACCGTCTGCAAGATGTTTGAGAGATTTGAGCGTATCAACAAATATCTGCGGATTGGGCTGCTCGTCCTGCTCCAATACGACAAGGCACTCTGCAACGGAACACGCTGCGTAAAACGCCACTACGTCTTCCCTTACGGAAAAGAAACTTTCCAATTGCTCGCACGTTTTCAAAACGTATCTTCCGTGTGTTTCGACAATCTCGAATTGCCCGAAACAAAAAGGCTCTTTGCAAAACCTGAGTTTGGCATTTGCCTTTCGGATACCCTTGGCGTGCACTGTGATTTTGCCGTACTCCAAAGAATACAACCGTATCAACGAGTCGTATTCCTTATAATCAGTGGCTGTCAAAGTTATCGCTTTTGTGGTCAGTTCCATTTTGTTCCAGTTTTTTGTACAATCGATAATAAGCGGGATTTCCCGTTTTACTGAACAATTCCCAAACCGTGTTTTTCAAAATGGCGCCCTCCTTAACTTTGAGTTGTCCTAAATATAGGGTTGCCGATTTTGTTTGAAAATATGCGCGTTGAGAATACTACTTTGTAAAATATCCGAGTTGGGACATTACATACTTGTTGTTGCGCCAATCGTCCTTGACCTTTACCCAAAGTTCAAGATATATGCGGGCATCGAGAAGTTTCTCCATGGATATTCGCGCCGAAGAACCTATACTTTTGATTCTTTCGCCGTGCTTTCCCAAGACAATGGGTTTGTGCGAAGCGCGCTCCACAATGACGTTTGCGTCAATCTCCCACAAATTACGCTCGGCATCAAACTCCATTTTGTTGAGTTCGATTCCTATGCCGTGGGGGATTTCGTCGTCCAATGCAAGCAACGTCTTTTCACGGATGATTTCGCAGATAAGATAGCGTTGGCTTTTGTCGGTAACGTCGTCCTCTTCAAAATACATTTGCGTACCCGTAAGATATTTTTTGAGAGCGGATTTGAGTTGTTCTACGTTGCGATTTTTGACGGCGGAAACACAATATACCTCGCGTATACAGTCTATGCCGTTTAACTTTTGCAGATGCGGCATAAGTTTTTCCGCTTGGGTGATATCCGTCTTGGTGACGGCAACTATTACGGGAATGTTCTTTTTTCCGTACATATTTATCTGCGCAAGTTCTCTGTCGTCTATTCCGTCGTGTCCGTCTATTGTTACGACAACGGCGTCAACGTCGGTTACTGCGTTGTCGATACTTTTGAGCATATAGTCGCCCAGCGCGTTACGGCTTTTGAGAAACCCCGGAGTATCTACAAATACCATTTGGCTGTCGTCATCCGTCCACACTCCCAATATGCTGTCGCGCGTGGTTTGAGGTTTTGGCGAAACTATCGAAATTTTTTGCTTTACAAGCGCATTTAAAAGTGTGGATTTGCCCGCATTTGCCAAACCTACTATCGCTATAAAACCTGTCTTTCTCATAACTATCTCCCAAAGCCGCATTGTTCGAGTACGGCGCGTTGAATTTCCGTCATTTCCGCTTCGTCCTGCGGTTCGATATGGTCGTACCCCAACAAATGCAACAACCCGTGCAATGCCAAAAAACAAATTTCGCGGCGTTTGCCGTGCCCGTATTCACGCGCCTGAGCATATGCAACTTGTTTGCAGATAACAATATCGCCGAGCAGCATTTTTCCCGTTTGCGGGTCGACGTCGCCGGTAAAATCTGCCAAATCGAGCGGTTTTCCGCGCAGGTTATCGGCAGTAGGAAACGACAGAACGTCAGTTACTTTGTCTATGCCGCGCGTTTGGGCGTTTAATGCACGGATTTCGTCATCCGAAACAAAGTCGAGCGACACTTCAAATTTGCTGCCGTCTTGCTGCAAATACGTCATTGCGCAGTTGTATACTTTTGCTATATCGCGTTTGGTAAAATAGTCGGCTCCGCCGAAAATCACTTTCACTTATCTGCCTCCAATTTGACATCGGGGTATTTGACGCGCGTATGCTTGATACCCACAAAAGTAGTAATGATAGTACTTTTGATTATATCGATTTCCTTCATTGTGATATCGCACTCGGAAAATTGGTTGAACGTCATACGCTCGGCAACTATGCCGTCGACAATGCTTTCCGCCTTGTTTTTGTTGCCCGATGCGCGCAATGCCGCTTCGCATGCGTCGCAAATCATAAGTATGGCGGAAATTTTGCTTGTAGGTTTGGGTCCGTCGTAACTGTAATCCGCATACGGCAGCACTCCGTCGGTGTACTTTTGCGCTTTGACGTAAAAATACTTTATCGGCATTGTTCCGTGGTGCTCTACTATTGCACGCTGTATTTCTACCGGCAGTTTATATTGACGGGCAAGCGCCAAACCGTTGACGGTGTGTGACTTTATCATAGATACGCTTGCTTCGGGCGTGATTTGGTCGTGAGGATTTACGCCGTCGGTTTGGTTTTCGGTAAAGTACTTGGGATTTTTGAGTTTGCCGATATCGTGATAATACGCCACCGCTCTTGCCAAAAACGGGTTTTCGCCCACAGCCGCCGCGCAAGCCTCTACGTAGTTGGCAACCGCAAGACTGTGACTGAATGTGCCCGGAGCCTTTTCGTACAGTTTACGCATAAGTTCGGTATTGGTGGTCGCTATCTCCGAGAATCTGAATGGCGACACTACGTTGAATATTCGTTCCAGCAGCGGCAGCAGCAAGAACATAAGCGTTATGCTGACTATTCCGCCCGCAAACGACCACAGCAGATGCGGATAGAACCACAGCCAATCCAAGGTGGAACCCAATAGCAAAAATACTATCAATCGGCAAAGGGCGGTAATCAATCCCAAAGCGATACCGACTATTATGTATACAAACCTACGGTTGAATGTACCCAATACATAAGACATAAACACCGCGGTTGTAATACCTGCAAACAAAATGAAACAGTTTTCGTTACCGAAAGCAGCGCTTTCGGAAGAAAAACACAAATTCTGCAAGAAATACAGCATTACTACAACAAAGTTGGTAAAGAAACTGCTTTTGTTGGAAACAAGTTGAGAAAGTATAAGAGAACACAATGCAAGCGGCGCAACTTCGACTATGCCGAGCGGAACGTCGCACACCCATATGAGAACGTAACACAACAACATAGTTGCACACAATGTTGCAACTTTGCGCGTGTTGTACGCCACGTCTTTGTCCGCATAGTAAACGTAAAAGCCTACGCTGCCTATAAATATCAACAGACATGCCAACATTATAAGCGAACTTTGCCAAGTAAGCACATCTATATTGGTAAGCAAAATCATTGCCGCAAACAGCACGTAAATAACTGCAAATATGGCAATGTTGCTATACAAGTTTTTGGGAACTTTTAATCTTTTTGTCATTTACTTCTTTCCTCTGCATTTTCGTACGCCTTGACTATGAGCCTTACAAGCGGATGACGCACTACGTCGCGTTCGCTGAACCGGCATACCGCAATATCGGGTACGTCTTTTAGTATTTTGACGGCGTGTTTTAATCCGCTGACTTTGCCGTCGGGCAAGTCGATTTGCGTTAAATCGCCGGTTATTACCATTTTGCTGTTTTCGCCCAAACGGGTCAAAAACATTTTCAACTGTTCCTTGGTGGTGTTTTGCGCTTCGTCCAAAATGACAAATGCGTTGTTTAGCGTGCGTCCGCGCATATACGCAAGAGGCGCAACTTCGATTATTCCCTTTTCCATCATCTTGGAGTAACTATCGGCTCCTAACATTTCCGTCAATGCGTCGTACAGCGGACGCAGATACGGATTGACTTTTTCCTGCAAATCACCCGGCAGAAAACCCAACTTCTCGCCCGCTTCTACCGCCGGACGGGTTAACACTATGCGTTCTACACGTTTGTTTTTGTAGTGATTTACCGCAAGCGCAACGGCAAGATAGGTTTTGCCCGTGCCTGCCGGACCTACGCCGAATGTTACCGTACGGGAGTTGATTGCGTCAACAAACTTCTTTTGCCCTACGGTACGGCTTTTGATTGGCTTTCCTTTGTGAGTAATTGCAACCGTATCGGATAACAACTTGTCCATTTCGTCCAATTTGTCGTCCTTGGCGCAATCGCAAACGTAGTTTACGCGCCCGATGTCGATATCTTCGCCCGCCTCAATCATTTCCGCAAGTTTGTCCAAAGCAGCCAAGGCAAGGTCTACGTCCTTTTCTTCGCCCTGCAAATAACTTTGTCCGCCTTCCAAAACCATCATAACGCCGAAAGACGAACATACCGCTTTGATATTTTCGTCAAACGTGCCGAAAAGACGTATCAGCACATCGATATTTTGCACGTTGATTTTTTTTTTGACTGTCGTCTTAGGTTCCTCCCTCTAACAGTTTTTCACCGTTTATCTTCCTTTCGCCCCTTACCGTTACGGTTACCACTCCGTCTTTGACGCCGTATACCGTTTGAGCCGGGGTAAAATCCGCACCTTTGAGCGCGCGTTCCAAAGCAAGTTTGTTAAGTTCGGGCAGTTGCTGTTCCAGCGTAGAAGTTACGGTTTGTTCCTCTACTTCGCACAGCAACTCGGTTGTAACTACTATTCCGAGCGGTAATGTGACTGCGGAAAGTACCTGCGTTTGGTACATTTCAAACGGCGAATCCTTTTGGCTGACGCAGTTGGCTATTTTGACGGTTGTACGCGTAAATGTGTTGCCCGTTTGCACCGTTTTTACGGTTTGGAGATTAAATTCCGCCCTGCCGACTTTGCAAACTTCGGCGTATACTTCCCCTATTGCACGCACGCTTTTGTATGTGCCGTCGGCAAATGTACGTCTGCCGTGTATAAGCACCTGTCCCTTTTGCACCTCATCGCCTACTTTTACCGCGGCAGTGCCTTGGATTACGGTTATGCGCGTAACTACGCCGCCGTGCGTCGCTACTATGTCGCGAGGGGTTGTCAAATCTATCGGGTCGCTTTTGTCTACCTTGTCGATAATCTTTACAGAAAGAACGCTTCCGCGCCTATCGACTATTGCGTACGAAACGTCGAGCGTTGTACAAAGATAGTTTTCAAATTCGTCGATATTCAGCCCGACAAGCGGACTGCCGATTTTTATTCCGTATGATTCTACTGCCGTTTTGACGGCGTCGCTGTCTTCGGCGTCGATTTTGACATCGAAACAAAAACAAGACGTGACCGCTATACACGGAAAAAACAGCACCGCCGCAATAAACACCGCTATATGACGTTTGCAGTTTTGCCAAAATGCGCTAAGCCCTCTGCGCCTTATACGGATGTTATTATAACACTTTTCTTGCAGCAATGCAATCACCTTATCGGTATTTGCCGTGTAAACCGTTAGTAGACATTGTTTGCGCCCTAATCGGCGTGCCTTTACTACCGGAATACCCGACTTAACGACAGTATTTACAAGACGTTCGAAATTTAACCCCGTAAAAGAAATATCCGTAAGACTTTTCATTGCACGTACTCCACAGAATGAATTTCTCCGCGAACAACGGCAGAGTCCTTGTTAAGTTGACAAATAAAAAGAACATCGCCGTTAACGGCAAGTTTGCTTTTGCCAACTTTGAAAACTATCTGTTCTTCCGTGTATGCGATTAGTCCTCCGTGCCCTTCGATTACCGCCGTATGTCCGCCGAATACGCTGTACTTGTAGGAATGAGCAAGGGCGGATATTTCCAACCCGCATACGTCTGCTATGCTTTTTTCAAATGATTTCATACAAATAATTTATGCGGAAACCGTCGGCATTTTGTATACAAAATTTGCTGCGGCGCGCGGCAACAAAAAAAACGCGCGTAGACAATAAACGTATGCAATGAGTTCACGCCGTTTTATCATGCCTATGCGCGTTATATTTGTTTGTTATTTGAGCAGTTTGTCAAGTACGGACATTACTTCGTCCAATTTGGCTTCGCTGTCGCCGTCGCTTATAGATTGCATTACGCAATTGTGCAGATGCGCGTTGAGAATTTCTTTGTTGACTTTGGACAAAATCGCCTGACTTGCCAATATTTGGTTGGAAATATCTATGCAGTATTGCCCCGTTTCTACCATTTTGAGTATACCGTCTATCTGTCCTTTTGCCGTTTTGAGCAGACGGATTATTTTGGCGTTATCGCGTTGCATAGGCGTCACTCTACCGAAACTACGGTGTAATCCTGCGCTTCGATTGCCTCTTTGAGCATTTCGTCCGTAACGCCGCCGTCGCACATAACGGTTGCGTTTTTGTTTTCGAGCGAAACTTCTACACTTCTTACGCCCGATATTGCTTTGAGCGCCTTTTCCACGCGCGCGGTGCAGTGTCCGCACATCATTCCTTCGATTGCAATTGTTTTTGTTGCCATTTTTGTTTCCTCCGATATATTGTTTTGTATATTTGTAGTTTGAGATTTTTGTTTTTCTTCTGCCGCTTCGGCATATTTTGCAGGCGCAAAAAATTTGAGCCGCAACGCGTTGCCCACAACAAACAAACTTGACAGACTCATTGCTGCCGCGCCTATCATTGGATTGAGTTTTACTCCCAACCACGGATACAGCACGCCTGCGGCAAGCGGTATCCCGAGTGTGTTGTAGAAAAACGCCCAAAACAAATTTTGCTTTACGTTGCGTATTGTCGCTTTGCTGAGGCGCAATGCGGTAACTACGTCCAAAAGGTCGTTTTTGATAAGCACTATGTCGGCGCTGTCTATTGCTATGTCAGAGCCGCTGCCTATTGCAACGCCTACGTCCGCGCGTGCAAGAGCGGGAGCATCGTTTATGCCGTCGCCTACCATTACCACGCGTTTGCCTTGCGATTTCAGGTCGGAAATTACCTTTTCTTTGCCGTCGGGCAGAACATCGGCTATTACGTCGGAAATTTCTACCTTGCGCGCAATTGCCTTTGCGGTACGCGCATTGTCGCCAGTAAGCATAATTACACGCACGCCCATTTTTTTGAGAAATTTGACGGCTATCGCGCTTGTGGGTTTGACCAAGTCCGCAACGGCTATTGTGCCCAAATACTTACCGTTTTGCGCTACGAACAGCGGAGTTTTGCCCTCATCGGAAAGGCGGCTGCCCGTATCGGAATAATCTTCTTCCGCAACGCCAAATTCGCTCATAAGTTTTGCATTGCCTACCGCATATTTACTGCCGTCGATACTCGCGATTACGCCCTTGCCGTGCAAAGTTTGAAAATCTTCCACTTCGGTTAATTCTATTGACTTTTCCTCCGCATACCGTACCACCGCTTCGCCCAGAGGATGTTGACTTTTTTGCTCTATTCCGCCTACTATGGACATCAATTTTTCGGCAGACAGTTGCGTGACGACATCGGTCACGCGCGGCGAACCTTCGGTGACGGTGCCTGTTTTGTCAAGCACTACTGTATCTACCGAACGCAAACTTTGCAAGGCGTCGCCGCTTTTTATCAATATGCCGTTTTCCGCGCCTTTGCCTGTTCCTACCATTACCGCAACGGGAGTTGCCAACCCCAATGCGCAAGGGCATGAAATTACAAGTACCGAAATTGCGCACGACAATGCAAATTCAAAGGTGCTTCCGCAAATCATCCATACCGCAAAAGTTATCAATGCAATGCCTATTACCGTCGGAACAAATATGCCTGCAACTTTGTCGGCAAGACGCGCTATCGGCGGTTTTGTGGCGTTGGCGTCCTCAACCAAACTTATTATCTTGGACAGTACGCTGTCTTCGCCTACTACCGTAACCTTTACTTGGGCGTAACCGCTGACGTTTACAGTGCCGCCTATTACTTTGCCGCCTTCTCCCTTTTCCACAGGCATACTTTCGCCGCTTATTGCGCTTTCGTCGACAAACACGCGTCCGCTTACTATTACGCCGTCGGCGGGGAATGCCGAACCTGCTTTTACCGCTACGATATCTCCCACGACGATGTTTTTGCAATCTATTGTAACTTCCTTGCCGTCGCGAATGACGGTTGCCTTATCGGGGGCAAGTTTTTTGAGTTTGGAAAGTGCATCGCCGGTACGTCGTTTGGAGCGGCTTTCAAAAAATTTGCCGAGAGTTATAAGCGCCAAAATCATTCCCGCAGATTCAAAGTACAATTCATGGCGGTAATGTTCTACCGTTTCCAAATTGTTTGCACCCAACGCAAAACTCATCCTAAAAAGCACAAACAAGCCGTAAACAAGCGATGCCGAAGACCCGATTGCAATTAGGCTATCCATATTGGGCGAAACAAACAGACGTTTGAAACCGTTGAAAAAATACTGTCTGTTAACGTATATTATGGGCAAACACAGCAAAAACTGCGTAAGCGCAAACGACACCGAATTGACAGTGCCTGTCAAAAACGACGGCAGCGGCAAACCTATCATGCTTCCCATCGAAACATACATAAGCAATACCATAAAAACAAGCGAAACTACCAACCTTGTTACCATGCCGTCGGTTTTAGGGGTTTGTCTGTTCGGTTCGGATTTTGCTTTGCCGCCCGTAACGGACGCACCGTAACCTGATTTTTCCACAGCGGCTATTATCGCCGCGTTGTCCAAAACCTTTTCGTCGTATTCTACTTGCATGGAATTGGTAAGAAGATTGACGGACGCAACCGTCACTCCGTCCAAATGCTCTACTGCCTTTTGCACGTGCGAACTGCACGCCGAACAGGTCATACCCGTAACATCGAATTTTTGTTTCATGATTCTCCTTAACTATACCCCACTGGGGTATAGTATAGTCATATAATATATCTATGCGTTTGTTATGTCAAGCGTTAACAAAAAAATACAGCCTATTTACAACAGTTTATAAAAAACAAACCTATTTTTAATTTTGAAGTATCTATACCTATTGCGTATACAATCGCACCGTCAAAATCAAACAGAAACGCGCTCCCTTGCAATGAGGGAGCGCGCGCAGTAAAAATTTGGAGGTAACTTCTTGCGTATAGTTGCAGATAGTAAATTATATTGACGCAAATGCTAAATTATTCCATACTGTCAAAACTTGCGGTAAATCGACATTGTTTTATTCTTTTAAGTCAAGTGTTGTACCAAGAAAATACTAACTTAACTTAACGCGTATTAGCCATCATATTTTTTATACGGTTGATTACGCTACTTTTTAGTAGACATTTAGTTTTATAAAACCTTTTTCTTACCATCTTACGAGCGGCAGGCATATATTGAGGTGGTTTATTCTATTACATAGACGAGTACCTACTAATACAAATGTATATGTAAATGGTAATTGCAGTATCTATATCAAAAATAATGATGCACTAACATT
>JAMPHX010000004.1 GCA_023663205.1 Corallococcus sp.
AACGACCGCGACGACGAAGACTAAAACCGTTTCAATATGGAAATAAATCTTCAAACAAAAACATCCTTAGCGGGAAACTTACCGTAAAAAGGATATAAAGGGGGCTGCCGCATCTTAATGCGACAGCCCCCTTGTGCTTGACAAAAGTAAAAAACTCTATTGTACCAATGCGAAGACTGCAAGCAGAAAAACAATATACAGAGAAACATAATAAAAACTCGTATTGTTATTAAAATGTACCGATATTGCAGTTTATCAATATAATTTTGCAAAATGTCAAAATAATTTTGAAAATTTACTTTGCGTTAATATAGACACGTGCGTGATTTTTTGTTATACTATTTATGATTATATATTTGTATAATTGCGATTATATATTTGTAAACGAGGACTTGCTATGGCAAAGAATTCCAATGATTTACTCAAATTTTGTACTCCGCCCGCTTGGTGGGGTGAAAAATGGCGCGAGGGGCTGTTTTCCGGAAACGGCAAAACGGGCGCGAATGTTTACGGCGGTGCAATAGAAGAGCGAATATTGCTTAACGATTCGTCGCTGTTTTGGCAGGGGCGCACGACTGTTTTGCCCGATGTTTCCGACAAAATAGACATAGTAAAAAAGCGCATAGAAAACGGCGACTTTGTGGGTGCGCAGTCTGTAATTCCAAAGGCGCTTTCCGCCAAAAATTTCCGTCCGCAGGCAGAATACACATTGCCTATGGGCAGGCTTTGTATACAATTTGACGTTGATGGCGCCGTAAGCGATTTCAGCCGTACGCTCAATATGGCAAACGGCGAAATAAGCGTAAGTTGTATTGCGGGAGATACAAAATACAAACGCGAACTGTTTGTTTCGCGCGATAACGGATTGGTTATTTACCGCATTACCAAACAGGGCATAGGTCTTATCAATGTTTCTATGAATTTTGACCTTATGCACAGGGTAAACAGTCATACTCCCGAGGGCGAATGTAATGTGCCTACGGGAGTAGAACATCAGGTTGATAAGCAATTTTTGTGTTTTGCCGCACGTAACGACGACAACGGCAGCGATTTCGGCGCGGTAGCGCGTATTTCCAATATCGGAGGCGTAATCAAACAAACGCCAAACGGCGTAAAGGTTGCGGGGGCGGATTCCGTATTGGTATTGATATCTACCTTTTGCGATGCAAATCACGAGCGCGAATGGGCAAAAATCAAAACAAAACTTGTGCCGATAAAAGATAATTACGAAAAAATGCTTAAAGCGCACGCCGTTCTTCACTCCAAGTTATACGACAGCGTTACTATGCGTCTTTCAAGCGAAAACCACTGCGTGGAAGATTTGCTGCTTGAAGCAAATACGGGCAATCTGTCGGCGGAACTTTTGGAAAAACTGTACAAGTACGGCAGATATCTGTTTATATCGGCAACGAGAGACGACGGCAGGATGTTTATGCCTACCGGATTGTGGAACGGCTGTTACAAACCGTACCGTTCCTTCAAGTACAATTCGGGCGAAGTGGAAATGTCATATTTGCACGCCTTCAAGGGCAATCTGTTCGGCGATATGGAACAAACATTTTCGCAGTACGAAAGCCATATGGGCGATTTCCGCAACAATGCGTTGAGGTTGTTTAACTGCCGCGGAATAGTAGTACCCGCAGTCACTGCGCCCAAGACGGGAAGATTGGGCAGTACCGATATATTTGCCATTTACTTTACGGGCTGTGCGGGATGGATTGCCAATATGTATTTTAAATACGCGCGTCAATCCCAAAACAACAAGTTTATCAGACAGCGTCTGCTGCCGTTTATGAAAGAAGTTGCAATATTTTACGCCGACTTCTTTACCGAAGGAAAGGACGGCAAATTTATCGCGTCGCCGTCGGTGCTTCCCATGCGCGTGGCGGATTCGTACAAGTTGGGCGACAGACCGGTTGTCGCGCAAAACAGCGCGTTGGACTTTGCAATAGCGCGTGACTTTTTCCGCAACTTTATGTGTGCTTTGGTAATTTGCGAAGAACCGGATGCTGTGGAAAAATGGCGCGAATTTGCCAAGAAAATACCATCTCAGCAAATGTCGGGGGACGGGGTTTACCGAGAGTTTGTCGATTCGGCAATTTCCGTAGACTACACGGGCGTTTCCAACGGAACGCTGTATCCCGCGTATTTTTCCGACGAAGTCAACTTTTTGTCCGATGCGCAAACAATACGCAATTACGCAAACAGCGCCGACAGAAAACTTGCATCGGCTTCTATGCAAAACAGTTTCAATATGACGGTGCTTTCATGCGTGTATGCGCGTTTGGGCGATGCGTACAAGGCGCGGCTGTGTCTTGACAACGCAGTACGCGGCTGTTCTATGAGCAATTTGTCATTTGTCGATAAGGATTGGCGCGGAATGGGCGTTTGCGGTAACGGCGTATGGACGCCTGTTCAGTTGCAAAGCAATTTGGCGGCGGTAAACGCCGTGCAAGAGATGCTGCTGTATTCCTGCGGAAGCGTAATAAAAGTTTTGCCTTGCTTGCCGCGCGATTTCAAAGATTTGGAATTTGACGGATTACTTACCGAAAACGGCGTCTTTGTCAAATGCGTACTGGATTCCTCCAAAAATTCGCTGACGGTGGAACTTATTTCCAAGAAAGAATCTTACGTCGATTTGTATTTGCCGCGCGGCGTCAAAAAGTTGGTTAAATGCACCGACAAATTACTTAAACTTACAAACAACGGTCCGCATATTCTTGTCAAAAACGCGCGCGTAGACGCAAACAGACCGCTTGTATTTAACTTTAAATTTGTCGCAAAGTAGGGGAACGGTATGGAATACGAAAAACACGAACTTATTGCCGAAGGCAAAACCAAACGTCTGTGGGCAACTCAAAACGAAGGGTATTTGATTGCCGAGTTCAAAGACGATGCGCAAGCCTATCACGGCAAAAAGAAAATATACTTTGACGGCAAGGCTAAATTAAGCAACGGAATAAACGCCATACTTATGTCGTTGTTGGAGGAAAACGGTATTCCGACGCATTTTATATCGGTGTATTCGCCGACGGAATATGTCGTGCGCAAGGCGGAAATGATACCTGTGGAAATGGTGGTAAGAAACTACGCCGCGGGCAGTATGTGCAAGCGTTTGGGGCTTGCCGAAAGAATGAAACTCAAAGCCCCCGTCTTGGAGTTTTGCTACAAAAACGACGCATTGGACGACCCTGTGATAAACGAATATCACGCATATGCAATGGGACTTTGCACTCAGGAAGAACTGGGTACTATGTACTACGCCGTTACGCGCATAAACAAAGTTCTTACCGACGTGATGAACAAAATAGGCGTCGCCATTGCAGACTTTAAGGTGGAGTTCGGCAGAGTAAACGGCAGGCTTATGGTCGCGGACGAGATAACCCCTACGACTTCGCGTATGTGGGATTCCAAAACGCTCAAAAAGTTCGGTTGCGAAACCGCCGACCTTTCGATGGAATACAAGGAAATACTTGAAAGATTAACCAAACTGAAATAAACTTTACGGAGAACAATTATGAAATGTATGTATTGCGGTTGTGCCGACAGCAAAGTAATAGATTCGCGACCTATGGACGACGGCAAATCTATAAGACGGCGCAGAGAATGCGTTGCCTGCGGTAAACGGTTTACCACATTTGAAACCATTGAAACTTTGCCGATACTTGTAGTCAAACGGGACGGTACACGTCAGTCTTACGATAAAAACAAGGTGAAAAACGGTATAATGCGTTCTTGCGAAAAACGCCCCGTTTCCATGGCGCAGATAGACAACATTGTCGAACACATCGAAAAGCAACTGTACAACAGTCTTGACCAAGAAATCACCTCGGAAAAAATAGGCGATTTGGTTATGAAAGAACTCAAAGAGTTGGATGAGGTTGCATATATTCGTTTTGCCGCCGTATACCGTCAGTTTAAGGATAGCGCGACGTTCTTTGAGGAAATGCGCAAAATTTTCAATACCGCAGATAAACCGAGAAAAAAATGACGCAATATCTAAAAAGTCATTTTTACAAATATCCGCTTATGCGTACGCGCGATTTTATCAAACTGTGCTGTCAGCAGGAGTTCGGACGCGACAGGCTTTTGGGCGAAACGGACGAATACACGCTCGAAGCGGAGGCGCGCGAAAGGGCAGACGTTTTTGAAGAAATTGCAGTGCCCGTCAGCGATAATTATTGCAGAATAAACCTTGCGCCTTATCTTGCCGCAGGGTATTCGTTTTCCACACTTTCCGATATGTGCAAAAAAATTACCGTACAAGGCACGTCGGAAGGAGTAAAAAAGCGTCTTGACGGATTTTTGAAGCAGATAGAGGCAGGCGCGATTGATTTCCCGTTGTTCGGCGCACAGAGGGAAGTATCGGCATTTTTGGCAAAAGGCGCCGATTGCCAACCCCATTCCACATCGTACAAACTCAATTATTTTCCGCATTACAGATTAGTAGGCAAAGCAGAGGCGTTTTTGCTTCCGTTTATTGCCGTTATTGACAAATTGTTGTATCTCAAACTTAACGTCACCGTGGCAATCGACGGACATAGCGGTACGGGCAAAACGTACTACGCCGACATTCTCAAACGGTATTACGGTAGTTGCACGGTGATACGTTGCGACGACTTTTTTTTACCTTGCAATATGCGCATCGAGGAGAGGCTTGCGGAAGCAGGCGGTAACATTCACTACGAAAAACTTGCCAAAGCAATTGCCGACGCCGCACGCGGTGAAACATTTGCTTATCAAAAATACGATTGTAAGACGGATTCGTATGTTACGGTTACCGAAAAATCCAACCGTCTTACGATAGTGGAAGGAGTGTACGCGTTGCACCCGAAACTTCAAAACTTTTACGATGCTTCGCTGCTGCTCACGGCAAGCAACAATAAAAAACGCAAAAGAATAATACAACGCGAAGGCAATGCAAAATACGGTGAGTTTCAGCAAAAGTGGATTCCTCTTGAAAATGCGTATTTTGAAACTTGCCGTTTTGACAATGCAGTGCTTTTGAATAGCGATGACCAATAGACGCGATTTGTTGTGACGTGAGGCAAACGTCTTGGCACAACAAAGTTGTATCTTTCGGGCAGCGGGAGTATTTGCCTGTGATTGTCCGTCAAAAAAAAGTTGACCGAGTTTGCGCCGATTGTAAATAGAAGGTGTAAGATTCGTTTGGCATTTACAAAATATCTCCGCAGTATATTGCGGAGGAAGGAAACAATATGGAAAACAAAGAATATACCTTTGCGTTACTTATCGATACCGATAATGTTGCGCAAAAATACTACGAAATAATGATAACCGAATTGGAAGAAATAGGTACGGTAAAGATAAAGCGCGCTTACGGCGACTTTGGCAACGGCAATCCGTGGAAAGCCAAATCCATTGCCGAAGGAATAATGCCCGTGCAGGCGTTTGCCCAAACCAAGGGCAAAAATTCCACCGACCTCGTAATGGTAATCGACGCAATGGACCTGCTGTATTCTAACGAGGTGGACGCGTTTTGCATAGCCACAAGCGACAGCGATTTTGCCCGACTTGCGCAGCGTCTGAAAGAAAGCGGAAAATACATAGTCATTGCAGGCGAGGATAAAACGCCCGTATCTCTTTCCAAATCGTGCGACAAGTTTATTATGCTTGACCAACTGTACGCAGTAGCAAATTCGGCGGAAAGCGCAACTTCGGGCGAAGCGGAAACCAATGTAACCGTACCCAAAGTAAAAACTATCAAAAACGTCGTTTACGACATTATAGCCAACGGTAAGGATGCGGAAGGCTGGATGCTGTTTGCAAGCGTGGTAAGTCAACTTGTAAAACGCTATCCGCAGTTTAACCACAAAACATACCAAGCCAAGGATAAACAGGATTTTTTCAAAAACAAGATAGGGTGCGAGTTTAAGCAAGAGGGCACCATAGTTTGGATAAAGTCGGGCGATAAACAAAACAACGACAAACAAAAAGCAAAACTAAAACAGTCTTTATTGTAGGTAGACGCAACAATATGATGTTGCGGATTTGAGATATTTTGCAATCTGTAAAACGTGCGTTATTGCGGTCGGAACGTCGGTATTGAGAGTTATTTGTTATTAGGTACGCTACGGTTTACGCGAAGCGGTGTCGGCGCAACTTTTGTATGCATATATTGTCATATGCGCACAAATAAATACAAACTTGTAATACAATCGGTATCGGGCAAAGTACATCACCCCGTGGTCAGGCTTACCGATACGCGTATAGACTGCAACGGAAACCCTTTTGCATTGCCTAACGTCGGCGGCATTTGCTACAACGTGACGTTGGGCGACAGCGTTTACGGGTGGGAAGGCGACCACATAGAACCCGATGTTTCGCTTATCAATGACAATCCGCAGGAAAACTTTGCGCTCAACTTTCTGTCCTGTATAGGCAACCGAGCGACCGTCGTAACGGGCGACGCCAAGGGCGGCAAAGGATATGTCTTGGGCAAACACGGCGGAATAGAACACCTGTTGGTGTGGTTCGATTACACAACAAAGCAAAGTATGTGTCCCAACGACGTTGTTTTGGTCAAAGCCGTCGGGCAGGGATTGAAACTGTCGGATTTCCCCGATATAATTGTCAAAAATATCGATGCGGATTTGCTCGAAAAGACGGTATATGTCAATGCGCAAGGCAAATTGACCGTGCCGGTAGTTGCCTCCGTTCCGGCATATTTGATGGGGAGCGGCATAGGGTTTGTATCTTCGTATACGGGCGATTACGACATAATGACGGCAGATAGGGAAGCAATAGTATCAAACGGATTGGACGGTTTACGTTTGGGCGACGTGGTGGCTTTGTTCGATTGCGATACCGCTTACGGCAGGGGATATCGCAAAGACACGCTGACAATCGGCGTAGTTGTTCATTCCGACTGCAAAACCAATGGGCACGGTCCGGGCGTCGTGACGGTGCTTAACTGCAAGGTCGGCGATGTGAACTTGGAGTTTACGCCGTCGGCAAATATAGGAAAGTATCTGGGTATTGTAAAGTGATTGTACCAAAATCACGGCGGCAACCTATTGCGTTGCCGTTTTGTGGGTATCTGTCAAGTTGCAAAATTTGCACAATAGTTAAAGGAAGTGGAGTTGTTTTATGAAAAAACATTTGCACGTTGTAGGTGCGGTAATAATAGAAAACGGCAAACTGTTTGCGGCGCGCAGAGGCGAATCGAAGTACGGTTACGTGGCGCACAAGTTGGAATTTGTAGGCGGCAAAGTGGAGCAGGGCGAAACGGAAGAATGTGCTCTTGTACGCGAACTGCAAGAGGAAATGCAAATGGAAGTTGCCGTTACGTCGCACTTTTACACCGCGGAACATTCGTATCCCGATTTCGACATAACGCTATCGGCATATCTTTGTGACAGACTTTCCGATTACATTGCGCGCGAACACGAGGAAACTGCGTGGATACCTCTCGGCGAACTCGATACGGACGATTGGGCGCCTGCCGACAAACCCATAATAGAAGCCTTGAAGAATCGCAATGCGGTTTAATAATGTTTAACGGCAATTAGTATTTTATTTTGCTAACGGAGCAAACCGATATACGTTTAACTGTAAACTGCATTAAAAACCGTTATAAAACGCATTGCTCAATCAGTTATGCGGTTTAAAACTGCTATGTGCGTGAATTATATAATAATTTTTCAATAAAGTCTAACTACGTTTAGCCATAACTAAGCGTATCAAATAATCATTATACAAAACATCACACAGGAAAGTATATAATTGTGAGTTTTACTATATACGCGTGCAGTCTATTTTGTTCAAAATCGGTGTATATCAACGGCGCAGCGGCAAGAAGCCGCTGCGCCGTTTTGTTTATGTTTCGGCGATAATTGTTTTATCTGTTTTTTGTTATTCGACAGTCAAACAGCAAACTCGTTTTCGGTATTTTGCCAATATATTTAATCGAAGCGCGGCAATCTACGCGCTTGCGGAATTAGGCGCTTATCGAATGCTGTGAGGCAAGCGAATTTACGGCATTGAGAAATTCGTCGCACTGGCTTTCGGTGACGTCTACGGCTACGCTTGCGCGTACCAGTCCTTGATTTGTCGTTCCCAAATACTTGTGCATAAGAGGCGCGCAGTGCAATCCCGCACGGGTGGCTATGTCGTACTGCTTAGAAAGCGCGTCGGCTACAATATCGGAATCGTAATTTGCCACGTTAAACGCCGCAATTCCGCTGTCGTTGGGTTGAGAATACAAAGTTACATTTGGTATTTGCGCCAATCCGTTTTGCAGACGTTGTTGAAGTTTGCGTACTTTTTCTATGTGATTTTTGGCATCTTTAATCCACCAAGTCAATGCGGCATAGGCGGCGAGTATTGCAGGGCAGTTGAGCGTTCCCGCTTCCAAACCGTCGGGTACGGTTGACGGTTGCAGCAGTTTGTCGCTCTCCGTGCCTGTGCCGCCGTAAACTGTCGGGCGCGGAGTGGCGCGGTTGTTGAAAGTAAGTATTCCGCAGCCCTGCAATCCGTGCAGACCTTTGTGGGCGGGGTAAGCAACGGCGTCTATTTTGTCATTTTCCATATCGGTCATTGCATAGCCTACGGCTTGCGCTTGGTCGCACACAAACAGTACGTCGCTTTTGGCTTGTTTGACGGCGTTGCCTATGGTGTTTACGTCTTGCATTTTGCCCGTAACATTGGAAACGCGTGACATTACTACCATATATGTTTCGTTTTTCAGCGCGTTTATCACGTCGGTTGCGCGTATGTTGCCTTTGTCATCGGGATTTATTACCGTTACGTCAATAAGGTTGCTGCGCCTAAGGTGTGCAAGCGGTCTTAGTACGGAATTGTGTTCCGTAGATGTGGTTATCACGTGTCCGCCGCGTTTGGCAAGCCCTATTATCGCTAAGTTAAGCGCGGTGGTACAATTTTGCGAAAATACCGTATGACAGTTGCTTCCGCCCGCAAATGCGCTAAACGCCATACGCGCATCGTATATCTTTTCTTCCAAAACGGCGGATTCCGAGCAACCTCCGCGGTTGGGATTAAACGGCAATTCGGTAACGGCTCGGAGTACCGCGTCTATTACTTCCTGCGGTTTGTAACGTGTGGTTGCGGCATTATCCAAATATATCATAAGTTTGCTCCTTGGCACAATTTGTATTTGAGGCATACATTACAGTATGCCTGCGTTTTGATAACATCCGACTGTATTATAATTGCAACGTATATATCATTTTATGTGCGAGCGTCGGATTTACATACTCTTTAAGGAGAAAACATACTATGGAATATATGATTGCCACGTATCGGTCAAGAAACGTAACGATAAAAGTTTACAATTATCTGACAAGTCAAGGGATAAATTGCGCATTGGTTTCCACTCCGAGGGCGGCAAACGTAGGCTGCGGACTGTCGGTAAAGTTTGACGGAACATATTTGCACGGATTACGCGCAAAACTTGCGTCTGTTGCTACGTTTGCGGGATTCTTTTTGGTACAAAACATAAACGGCAAGACGGTAGTGGTAAGATTGTAAATGCGCAAATTTTCTACAAAAAACGTATTGATTTAAGTTCAAATTAGTTGTATAATATATACAAACGGAAAAACTCCGCTTGGTATTACGCAATATTTTGAGATTTACACAATGGACAAAAAAACTACCGAAATCATACGCATTTTATCACAAGACTTTCCGAATGCAAAGAGCGAGCTGGTTTTCGGCTCGCCCTTTGAGTTGTTGGTGGCGGTAATACTTTCGGCGCAATGCACCGACAAGCGCGTCAATCAAGTGACGCCCGCGCTGTTTGCCGCGGCTTCCACACCGCAGCAAATGATGAACCTGCCTATTGAAACAATAGAAACTCTTATTCATTCCTGCGGATTCTATCACAACAAAGCGCAGTTTTTGAAAAATGCTTCCGCCGACATAGTAAACCGCTTTGGTGGAGAGGTCCCGAGCGACCTCGAAAGTTTGCGTACTCTTCAAGGTGTAGGCAGAAAAACGGCAAACGTGGTGTATGCTTTCGGTTTCGGCGGACAAGCCATCGCAGTCGATACGCACGTTTTCCGCGTTTCCAACAGATTGGGGATTGCTCACGCCAAAAACGTGTTGGATACCGAAAAGCAACTTATGCAGGCAATAGACAAAGAGTTGTGGTCGGATTGTCACCACTACATTTTGCTGCACGGACGGTATGTCTGCAAATCGCAAAACCCGATGTGCTCGGAATGTCATTTGCAGTCATACTGCGAGTATTACAAGGAGAAGCACTCCAATGCCGACAAGTGAAGATATGCGCATATTGGCAAACGAGTGCCTCAATTGCAAAAATCCCTTTTGCGTCGAAGGCTGTCCTGCGCATACGGATATACCGACTTTTGTTGCTAAACTCAAATCGGGCAAGGGCGAAGAAGCCGTAGACGTATTGCTGCAAACAAATCCGCTGGGGCTTATTTGCAGTTACGTTTGTCCGCGCTATTTGCAGTGCGAAGGTCATTGCGTTAAACAAAAACTCGGCAAAGCGGTTAGCATAGGCAAGTTGGAAAGATACGCTTTTGACAGATACTTTACATCATACAAAAAGTATGACGATTCTCTTTGCGGAAAGGCGGTTGCCGTTATCGGAAGCGGTCCTTCGGGACTATCTGCGGCATACGGGCTTAAAAGATGCGGAGCGGACGTTACGGTATACGACAAACACAACTCTTGCGGAGGAGTGCTGAACTACGGAATACCGTCGTTCAGATTGGACAAAGCGCATTTGAACAAAGTTGTCTGTGCGCTTAAAGACTTTGGCATACGGTTCGTTTTCGGGACGGAAATAGGCAAAGACATTACGCTTTCCGAACTTCAAAGAAAGTATTCCGCGGTATATCTTGCGTGCGGATTGCAATCGGACAAACCTATGGGATCTGAAGGCGAAACCGCCGAAGGCGTGTATTTGGGCAATGCTTATCTCAAAAATCCCGAGGCGCTCGGGCGAGTTGCGGTTATCGGGGGAGGAAACGTCGCAATGGATTGCGCGCGGACGGCTGCCTCAATGGGCGACGACGTCACCGTGTATTATCGCCGCACTTACGAACAATTGCCCGCATATGAAGATGAAAAGCAGTCGGCATTGCGGGAAGGCGTAAAGTTTGAGTATCTGCTTGCGCCCAAGTCGGTGAAAAGGGGTAACTCTTTGCAAATTACGTTTGACGTTATGAGTTTGTGCGGCGAGGGCTCGGACGGCAGAAAATCCGTTAGGAAGACCGGCGAAACCCTAACGGCGGAGTGCGACGCGGTAATTGCGGCAATAGGAAGCACGGCGGATTCAAGCGTGCTTTTCGGCAGCGGCATTTCTTTTGAAAACGGTTTGCTCAAAACCGACGGCAACGGTTATACGGGTTACGGCAATTTGTTTGCGGGAGGAGATATCGCAAACAACGAAAATACGGTTGTTGCGGCGGTACGCGACGGAATGAACGCGGCAAAAGCAATAGCAAATTTTATTAAAAAGCAAAATTAAACGGAGTAGTTATGTTTATCGACAAAGTAAAAATATATATCAAGTCGGGTGACGGCGGAAACGGTTCGGCGTCGCTGCACACGGAAAAGTACGTGCCCAACGGCGGACCGGACGGCGGCGACGGCGGTAACGGCGGCGATGTGGTGTTTGTTGCAACAAGCAGCCAAAACACGCTAAACGAGTTTCATTTCCAAAAGCATTTCCGCGCGGGAAACGGCGAAAACGGAGGCAAAAAGAACTGTTACGGCAAGTCGGGCAAAGATATCGTAGTTACCGTGCCGACGGGTACGGTAATACGCGACGCGGAAAGCGGCGGCATCATTGCCGATATGTTTGAGGACGGACAGCGCGAAGTCGTTCTCAAAGGCGGGAGAGGGGGCAGAGGCAACAGACATTTTGCTACAAGCAGACGTCAGGCGCCGAGATTTGCCGAACACGGCGTAAAAACCGAAGAACGCGAAATAATACTGGAACTCAAAACAATTGCGGACGTGGGGCTTGTGGGCTTCCCCAATGTGGGCAAATCCACGCTGCTTTCGGTAATATCCGACGCAAAACCCAAGATTGCAAACTATCACTTTACTACGCTTTCTCCCAATTTGGGGGTGGTAAACTATTACGACAAAAGTTTTGTAATGGCGGATATACCGGGACTTATCGAAGGCGCAAGCGAGGGCTTGGGGCTGGGACACTCGTTTCTGCGGCACGTAGAGCGTACTCGTTTGCTTGTGCACGTATTGGACATAAGCGGCAGCGAACAGCGCGACCCGCTCAAAGACTTTGCGCTTATAAACAACGAAATTTATTCCTATGACGAAAATTTGAAGAAACTTCCCATGATTGTAGTCGCTAACAAGATGGATATGGAAGGCGCGGAAGAAAACCTTGCAAGGTTCCAAAAGAAATACGGTGGCAAGTACAAAATAGTGCCTATGACTACAATTATTCACGAGGGAGCGGAAGAACTTGTGGAAGCGGTAGTTTCGGTTTTGGATACCCTTCCGCCTATGGAACGCTTGCAGTTTGAACCGTTTGTTTACGAACAGACGCAAGACGAAGGATTTGCAATAGACAAACTCGACCAAGAAACCTACGAGGTTACGGGCGGTTTGGTGGAAATTCTTGCGCGCAAAGTCAATATAGACGATATTGACAGTTTCAGATATTTTCAGCGCGTAATAAAGGAAAAGGGCGTTATTTCCGAGTTGCGTAAACAGGGCGCAAAGGACGGAGATACCGTAATAATGGGAGATATTGAATTCGACTTTGTCGATTGAGGAGATAAACCAAATGATTACTGCAAAACAACGAAGCACATTGAGGTCGCTTGCCAACACGCTTAAACCCAGTGTGATAATCGGCAAGGACGAACTGACGGACAACGTAGTTGCGGAAATAAAAACGGCGCTGTACAACAACGAACTTGTAAAGGTTGCCAGTCTGAAAAGTTGCGGCACCGATGCGCGCGTTATGTGCGATGCCGTATGCGACGCGCTCGGCTGCGACGCCGTGCAATGCGTAGGAAACAGATTTGTCGTATACAAAGTAAGCGACAAAAAGGGCATAGAACATATTTTATTTGTAAAGTAAAATAAATTTGGAGGAAAACATGAGAAACAAAGAGTGTATCGCAATGATACTTGCAGGGGGACAGGGCAGTAGATTGGGCGTACTTACGCGCAGCATTGCCAAACCTGCCGTTCAATTCGGAGGGAAATACCGCATCATTGATTTTCCGCTGACCAACTGTACGCAATCGGGCATAGACACCGTAGGCGTGCTTACGCAATACAAGCCGCTGGAACTCAACACATACATAGGCAGCGGACAGCCGTGGGACTTGGACAGAAACAACGGCGGCGTATTTTTGCTTCCGCCCTATATGAAGGAAAAACAGGGCGAATGGTACAAAGGTACGGCAAATGCCATTTATCAAAACATAGAGTTTATAGATAAGTTCGACCCGCAGTACGTGTTGATTTTGTCGGGCGACCACATTTACAAGATGGATTACAGCGCAATGCTGGATTTTCACAAAAAATCCAATGCGGAAGTAACCATTGCTATGATTCCCGTGGATATTTCGGAAGCGTCGCGTTTCGGCATACTGGAAACCGACCGAACGGGCAAGATTGTAACCTTTGAGGAAAAACCGAAAAATCCGCGCAGCAATACGGCGTCTATGGGCATATACGTATTCGATTGGAAAGTATTGCGCGAGGAACTTATCGCAGACGAAGATGACCCGTCATCCGATAACGACTTCGGCAAAAACGTCATCCCCAAGATGCTCGGCGCGCACAGACGTATGTACGGTTACCGCTTTGAGGGTTACTGGAAGGACGTAGGTACGGTGGAAAGTCTGTGGCAATCAAATATGGATTTGTTAGACGATGACAGCATAGATTTGTATAACGAAGATTGGCCGATTCTTTCCAAAAGTCCGTTGGAAAGTCCGCACTTTTTGGATAAACACAGTTGCATAAAAAACAGTTTCATAACCGAAGGCTGTTACATAGACGGCACCGTCAACCACAGCGTAATATTCGACGGCGTCAAGATAGAGCAGGGCGCGCAACTTGACAACTGCATAGTAATGAGCGGCGCAAGGATTATGAGCGGCGCAAAACTTTCCAAAACAATCGTTGCGCCCAATGCGCAAATAGGACGGAATGCAACCGTCGGACTTACCGACAGCGACAAGTATTTGTCAAACTACTGCACAGGCGGTGTTACGCTTATCGGTCCGGACGTTTCGGTGTGCGACGGCGCGGAAATAGGACGCAACAATATGGTAACGGAAAACGTAGGAGGAAAGGCAAATGCTTGATACTATGGGCGTAATATTGGCAAGTAACAGTCATGCGGATTTGGGCGAACTTACGCGTATGCGTACAATTTCGGCTGTGCCGTTCGGCGGAAGATACCGTATGGTGGACTTTGTGCTGTCCGCAATGGTCAACAGCGGCATAGCAAACGTCGGCATTGCTACCGACCACAATTACCAATCGCTTATCAATCACCTCGGAAGCGGAAAACCGTGGGATTTGGCGCGCAAAAAGGAAGGTTTGTTTATTTTGCCGCCATCATCGCGCGATATGGATTTGACGGGAGATTCGCGCGTGCAGTTGCTGTGCGGCATACAAAGGTATCTTGAAAGAAGCAAAGAGCATTACGTAGTGATTGCCGAAGGCAACAATGTTTGCAACATCCGTTTTGACAAAATAGTGGAACGTCACAAACAAAACAATGCCGATATCACGGTGGTTTACCAAAAGGTAAAGGAAAAGACTGCCGGCGAAGCCTATTTGGACGTGGGCGAGGACGAATCGGCAGGCGGCGTGGTTTACAACTCCGACCGCAAAAAATGCCTCAACCGCGTGGTCGGATATTACGTATTTACCAAAGATTTGCTCATCAATTTGCTGGAATACTGTGCGCGCCACGGAAGAAAAAATTTCTTCAAAGACGTAATAGAACGCAATATAGGCAAATTGAACGTATACGGCTATTGCTTTGACGGATTTTTGCGCAGTATCAACGATGTGCAAAGTTACTACGACGTAAGTATGGATTTGTTTGAATTCGATAACCGCAAAAGCATATTTATACCGCAAGACAAAATATATACCAAAAGCAAGGACCGCGTACCTACGCGTTACCAAAAGAATGCGGAAGTCAAAAACAGTATTGTAGCCGACGGCTGCGTAATTGACGGAACGGTGGAAAACAGCATTATTTTCCGCGGAGTATCGGTAAGCAAAGGCGCCGTCGTCAAAAACAGCATCGTTATGCAAGACGCGATTATTTCGTCGGATGCGCATTTGGAGTGTTGCATTTTGGATAAAAACTGCATAGTAAAAAAGGGTAAAACGCTGATAGGACAACCGGATTTCCCCATTGTTCTCGGCAAACACCGCACAATATAAGGAGAGAATATATGACAGTTTTTTACGTATCGGCAGAGGTGGAACCCTTTGCCAAAACAGGCGGAATGGGCGACGTCATGGGTGCGCTTCCCAAGGCGGTTGCGCGTTGCGGACACGATTGCTATGTAGTAATGCCCAAATATATGTTTATCGAGCAGAAGTACAAAGACCGTATGGAATACATCGGATATTACTTTGCGGACGTCAATTGGCGTCACCAGTATTGCGGCGTGTTTATGCTGCGGGATGACGGCGTAAATTATATCTTTTTGGATAACGAGTTTTATTTCGGCGGTAACCAAATGTATTGCTTTGCCGATAACGAGCGCTTTGCTTTTTTGTGCAAGGCGGCGTTGGATTTGCCCGCCTATCTGCAAGTAAAAGCCGACGTAATACATTGCAACGATTGGTCTGCGGGTTGGATTCCCGTATTGTACGACGCTTTTTACAAACACAACGGTTTTTACAAAGACACCAAGATTGTATATACAATCCACAATATTGCTTATCAAGGCAAAATGGGCAAGGAAGAAGCGCAGGATTTGACGGGACTTCCCGATTGGTATTTTACTTACGACAGGTTGCTTCACGGTGACTGCGTCAACGTGATGAAAGGCGCAATAGTGTTCAGCCACGCGGTGACTACGGTAAGTCCGACCTATGCCGAGGAAATACAAACGGCGCAGTTCGGCGAAGGTTTGGAAGAAGTAATCAAAACGCACAGCCACAAAATATGCGGCGTAATAAACGGCGTGGATTACGGTACGTACAGTCCTTCAAAAGACAAACTTATTTTCAAAAAATACACCAAACGCACGGTGTTCGATAACAAAGCGGTAAATAAAGAAAATTTGCAGCGTCAACTCGGGCTGCCCGTCAGAAGCGACGTTATGATGATAGGACTCGTATCGCGTTTGGTAGACCAAAAGGGTTTGGATTTGTTGGGCGAAGCGGCGGAAAGAATACTTCAAAACGATGTTCAATTGGTTGTTCTCGGCACAGGCAGCGGCAAGTACGAAGATATGTTCAGGTATTTTGCCTCTGCATATCCCGACAAAGTTTCGGCGAATATTTGTTTTAGCAACCAATTGGCGCACAGAATATATGCGGCAAGCGATTTGCTTCTTGTCCCCAGCCGTTTTGAACCGTGCGGGCTGTCGCAACTTATTGCATTGCGGTACGGCACTTTGCCGCTCGTACGCGAAACGGGCGGACTCAAAGATACCGTCGTAAGTTACAACGAACAAACGGGCGAAGGCAACGGATTTTCCTTTGCGAACTGCGATTCGGAGGGACTTTTGTATACCGTAAACAGAGCGCACGGATTTTACGCAGACAACGTCGAGTTGTGGCGCGAGTTGTGCATAAGGGCAATGAAATGCAATTATTCTTGGCGCAAAAGCAGCAGACGTTACGTAAAACTTTACTCGGATTTGTTGGGAGTAAAACCCGTTTATTTCAAAAAGAAACAGATAACGGATAGTGTTGCCCAATGAAAATAGCGGTGTTTTCCGATTTGCACGGTTCTGTAAAAGGCGCGGAAGAGGTAAAAGCAGCGGTAAAGCGCGAATGTCCGCAAAAGGTGGTTATTTGCGGAGACGTATACGGGTGCAGCATCGAGAATAAAGCCTACATAGGCGAATTGCTGTCGCTAATGGTTCCCGCACCCTATATGATACAGGGCAACAACGATTACAGCGGCGACGAAAAGTATTCCGGTTTGCCGTATACAGACAACCTTATGACATATCACTTTGACAGAACGCTGTTTTTCAATCACGGGCACTCCTACAACGCAGGAAGAATACCGCCCTTGTTGAAGGAGGGCGACGCGCTTATTTACGGGCATACGCATATAGGATTTTTGCGTAAGCAAAACGGCATTTTTGTTGTAAACGTGGGTTCTGTTTCGCGTCCGCGCGGCGGAGTATGCAATTATCTTGTAATAGACGATAACGGATTTACGCTCAAAACAATGGACGGAGAAGCGCTGCAAAATCTGCCGTTCAAAGAGTAAAAGCAGATATAGGGCTCGGCGGATTGTAAAATGTACATTCAAAGTTGTGCATTCTCCAACCGACTTTTGGGTTTCACCGCATTGCGGTACCTACTGCATTTACCGCGTAGAAACGCCGACAATTGTATTACAATATTGTTTTTAAGTGCAACTATGTAATTTGCGCTACTGATACCGTACCTTTTAATATATAGCGGAAATAGAGTTTTGACTCCATTTGCGTAATTAGGGTTACGGTACTTGTAAACACATACGGAATTAGTTTATGTCTAAATTAAAACGCATCGGAATTTGTTTCGACGCGTAACTTGCAAACAAACCCCTCGATACAAGTTCGAGGGGTTTGTTTTTCCTGTTTTAAATTTATTTTGTGATGATTTCAGTGTTTTAGTGTCTAAAATATGAACTTTTCTGTCGGTTTTTACCGAATACGCTTTGCCGACGGTACGGCACATAGAAATTTACTTTAAGGCAGTTTGTTTAATTACAGAATATATCTGCCGTTTTACTGTTTTTTGTTGGCTTTTGCCCAAATGCGCATACGTTCGCTGTGGTCGAGTATCGCTTTGCGCAGGCGTATGGACGAGGGGGTCACTTCCACGTATTCGTCGTCTGCGATAAAATCAAGACACTGTTCCAAACTCATTATACGCGGCGGAGTAAGTTTGAGCGCTTCGTCCGAACCGCTTGCGCGGTTGTTTGTCAGGTGTTTGGTTTTGCATACGTTTACCGTTATGTCGTCTTCGCGGCTGTTTTCGCCGACAACCATTCCGCTGTAAACTTTTACGCCGTCGCCTACAAACAGTACGCAGCGTTCTTGCGCGTTAAACAAACCGTAAGCGGTGGTTACGCCGTCCTCGAAAGCAACAAGACTGCCCCTGCTGCGTTCCGCAACGTCGCCTTTGTACGGTTCGTAACCGTTAAACACGTGGCTCATTACGCCGAAGCCTTTGGTATCGGTAAGCATTTCGCCGCGGTAGCCTATAAGACATCTGGAAGGCACTTTGAATTCCAACTTGGTTCCGCCCTGCGCATCGGGAGCCATATTGAGTAGTTCCGCTTTGCGCGCGCCCAATTTGTTCATTACGCTTCCCACGTACAAATCCGGCACTTCCACAACGAGATATTCCATAGGTTCGCACTTTTCGCCGTTAATCTCTTTGAATATAACTTTGGGACGCGATACTTGGAATTCGTAGCCTTCGCGGCGCATATTTTCTATAAGTATGGAGAGGTGCAATTCGCCCCTGCCGTACACTTTGAAACAGTCGGGAGAGTCGGTTTCTTCCACACGCATACTCACGTTGGTTTCAACTTCCTTAAACAGTCTTGCGCGAAGGTGTCTGCTTGTTACAAACTTGCCTTCTTTGCCTGCAAACGGACTGTTGTTTACCATAAACATCATAGAAATAGTGGGTTCGTCTATGCTCACGAAGGGCAGAGGTTCGACCTTATCGGCGTCGCATATGGTTTCGCCGATGTTCATGCCCTCTATGCCGTTGACGGCAACGATGTCGCCCATTATTCCTTCTGTCGTTTCCACGCGTTTGAGTCCTTCAAATTGGTACAAACGTGCAATCTTGGCGGTGTTGAACTTGTTGTCGGTGTGACACAGCATTACCTGCTGACCGCTTTTTATTTTTCCGCGGTTTACCTTGCCTATGCCTATTCTGCCTACGTATTCGTCATAGTCTATGTTGCAGATGAGCAGTTGCAATCCGTCTTCGTCGCTGCCCTGCGGCGCGGGAATTTCGGTAAGTATGGCGTCAAGCAGCGGCGACATATCTTTGCCTTGCTTTCCGAACGTATCGGTTGCCCATCCCTGTTTTGCGCTGGCGTAAATTGTTTTGAAATCAAACTGTTCGTCGTTTGCGCCCAGTTCCAAGAACAGTTCCATTATCTGTTCCTGCAATGTGTCGGGGTCAAACTCGCCCTTATCGACTTTGTTGACTACTACAAGAACTTTTTTGTTTAGTCCGAGCGCCTTTTTGAGCACGTACCGCGTTTGGGGCATACAGCCTTCCACGGCGTCTACAAGCAGCAGCACGCCGTCTACCATTGACAGTATACGTTCCACTTCGCCGCCGAAGTCGGCGTGTCCGGGCGTATCTATTATGTTGATTTTTACGCCGTTGTAATGCACGGCGGTGTTTTTTGCAAGAATGGTTATTCCGCGTTCGCGCTCTATATCGTTGCTGTCCATTACGCGTTCGGCAACCGTTTCGTTGCTGCGGAATATTCCGTTTTGTTTGAGCAACTGGTCGACAAGCGTTGTTTTGCCGTGGTCGACGTGTGCTATTATAGCAATGTTTCTTACGTCTTTTCTTTCCATAAATCTTCTCCGTTTAGTAACTTAGAAAGTATACAACCAAACGCCGATATTCGTCAAACGCTTTGTGTATATTTGTTGCCTTTTACGGCGTAAATTAAGCATATGACTTTATTCATAAGACAAAAGCGTCGTTTACGGGCAATATGCTTACACGGTTTTGTATGCGTTTCACGCTTAGCAGCGGAACTTCGTATAATAAGACGTAATTGCTTAAAGGAGATTTGTATGTGTGGAATTTTCGGAACGCTCGGCAGTGACAGTTTGAATGAAACGCTCAAAGGACTTAAACTTTTGGAATACCGAGGCTACGACTCAGCAGGCATTGCAACAAAACGCAATGGCATAGAGGTATTTAAATCGGCAGGCAGGGTTGATAAGTTAAAGTCAATGCTCGAAGGCTCGAAAAGCGGCGGCGTCACAATAGGACACACCCGTTGGGCTACTCACGGCAAGGTGGATGACAAAAACGCTCACCCGTTTGTTTCGTTTGACGGTAACTTTGCCTTGGTTCACAACGGAATAATCGAAAACTTTGCATTGCTTGCTCAAAGTCTAAAAGATTCGGGCGTTACGTTTTCGTCAGATACGGACAGCGAAACGGCGGTACATATCTTGGCAAAGCGGCATAAAGGCAACGTCGCGGCAGCGCTGCAAGAAACTTGCAAAATGCTAAACGGCTCCTTTGCGTTTGCCGTAATAGATTCCTTTGACGACAGCATATACGCCGTAAGACGCGGAAGCCCGTTGTGCGTCGGCATACAAGACGGCAAACACTATGTTTGTTCGGATGTAAATACGCTCAAGCACTTTGCGTCGCGCATTGCGGTAGTTCCGGAAGATACAGTTGTGACGGTTTCGTCCGATGGCATATTTACCGAGGGGTCGCCTCTTGTGTACTTCGATACGCAAATGTTGAAAGACGCTTCCGACGCCGATGACTATATGTACAAAGAAATAAACGAAATACCCGTCAAAATAGCCCAAACTTTCAGCGGCTACAACGATGACGGCAAACTGAAACTCGACGGAATAACCGTCAAAAAATTGCGGCGCATATACTTTGTAGGCTGCGGCACGGCATATCACAGCGGTTTGGCTGCAACGGGCATTGTCCGAAGGTACTGCGATATAGATGCGTATGCAGTGCTTGCCAGCGAATATATCTACGACAGTTTCCCCACCGACGGCAACACGCTTGTGGTGGCAATTTCGCAAAGCGGCGAAACTGCCGATACTCTCAAAGCGGTGGAAGAAGCAAACAAACGCGGAGCAATTACTTACGCAGTCACCAATGTGGAAAACAGTTCTATATGCTTTTGCGCGCGGCACGTTACGCTTATCAGGGCTGGTGCGGAGGTTGCGGTAGCTTCCACCAAGGCGTACAACTGTCAACTTGTTGCGCTTACGCTTATGGCTCTCGATATAGCCCGCGTAAGAAAAACTCTTTCGCGGGAGGAATACGACAAATTGACGGGCGCGTTTGCCGCCGTTCCGTATGCAGTGGATTGTATTTTGAAAAACAAAGAACATATTTTTGACATTGCCAAGGATATAGCCGATTGTTCGGCGGTGTTTTTTATCGGACGCAAAGCAGATTTGCCTACGGCGCAGGAGGGGTCGCTTAAACTCAAAGAAATAAGTTATATTTATTCCGAAGCGTACGCCTCGGGAGAATTGAAGCACGGAACGCTTGCTCTTATGGAAAGCGGCGTTGCGGTAATAGCGTTATCGTGTGACGCCGCTCTTACCGACAAATGTCAAAATGCCGTCAGCGAAGTGGTTTGCCGAGGTGCAAAAGCGGTTGTGGTTTCTCAGCATACCGCGCGTTTTACCGGCGTTTCCGAAGTTATCAACCTGCCTACGGTTGCCGACGTGTATTACCCGATAGTTTCGGTTGTGCCGCTGCAACTGCTGGCGTATTACGTTGCCAAGATAAAGGGACGCGACGCGGATAAACCGCGCAACTTGGCAAAATCAGTAACGGTGGAATAAGTAATTGCTTTATCGCGCGCAATGGGTTATAATAATGACGGTTGACGCAAGGTAATCTTGCCGCGTCAACCTGCCGCGACATATCTTTCGGCTGAAAGTTTGCCAAACAAAGTTTTGCATTCTATTGCGTAACAAACAGACGTTTGACCAAAGCGTATTTGCAATATGCTTGGCAGAAGAACCTTTGTAGGCACAAACGCAATGCGGCGGTACAAAATTTTTGCGGCGGGTAACGCCAACGCGCGCCGTTTGCACTCGGAGAAAATATGAAACATGTATCTTGCGGCAAAGATGTAAAAGACAATTTCAAAAAACTGTACGGTTCCGTCAAGTTGGAGCAACTTGAAAGGTACGACAAACTGCTGCGCGGTTTCAAAGGGCTGGGCGCAGGTTCAGAGTGCTGCATTTGCTCGTCAAGCGGACGCGTGGAAATAATAGGCAATCACACCGACCACAACGGCGGAAAGGTAATGGGCGCCGCCGTAAGTTTGGATATTCTTGCGGCTTTTGCGCCTGCTGACGACAACTTTGTGGTAGTGCGTTCGGAAGGACACTCCGACATAAAGTTTAAACTCGACGAAATAGACGTCAAGGAACCGACCAGCAAAGGAATGATAAAGGGCGTATTGAAAGGCTTTGCCGACAGAAATTTGAAAATAGGCGGACTGCGCGCATATGTTACAAGCACGGTGCCATCGGGTTCGGGATTGTCGTCTAGCGCGGCATACGAAATGCTGTTTGCGCAGATTTTCAACAATCTGTACAATAGCGGCGCGGTAGACAGCGTTACGCTTGCCGAGATAGCGCAGTATTCGGAAAGAGAGTATTTCAACAAACCGTGCGGATTGCTCGACCAAGGAGTAGTTGCATTGGGCAATATTGTGGAAATAGATTTTAAGAACGGGTTCTGTTACCGTCAAATAGATTCCGATTTGTTCGACTTCGATTTGGTAGTGGTAAACGCCGGCGGTTCGCACGCCGACCTTACGGAACATTACGCCGCCATTCCGCGTGAAATGAAAGACGTAGCCGAGTACTTCGGAAAGACGCGTTTGGCGGATGTGGACGAAGCGGAGTTTGAGTCGGAAATGCACAACGTGCAAGAGAAGGTCGGTTTGCGCGCCGCGCTTAGGGCAAAGCACTTTTTTGAAGAAAACAAACGCGTGGACTATGCTTACAATTGTTTGAAAGCGGGCGACAAAACGGGGTTCTTGCGCGCAATTTCGCAATCGGGCGAAAGCAGTATAAAGTATCTGCAAAATTGCAGATACGACGGCGGCGACGACAAACTGTACAATGCCGTCAAACTGTGCGAAAGTATGCTGGAAGGTAAAGGCGCAACGCGTCTGCACGGCGGAGGCTTTGCCGGCACGGTGCTAAACGTGGTGGAAAAGTCTTATACTGCCGAATTCACAACAAAAGCGCGTCAATCTTTCGGCGAGAATAATGTGTATTTGCTCAAAATACGTTCTTGCGGAACTACCGTGTTGTAATAAGGGTTTTGTTTGGAAAATAAGAGTACTTATTCTGAAAATAATAGTACTTTGTACAATCAGACAATATATACGTCAAAAGACGGGATTGGGACAATACGTCCGTCATTCCCGTCTTTTTTTACAATGTCTTTCTGTTTTGCAAATATTATACGGTTTAGAATAAATCAACTATACCGCGGGAAGCAATGCCGTGGCAATGCCGCAATACAGTATAAGCGACAGTACGTCTACTATTGTTGTAATAAACGGGCTTGCGACTACGGCGGGGTCGAGTTTGCAAAGTTTTGCAAGTATAGGCATAAGGCAGCCGACAATCTTTGCAAGAACTATTGTCAAAAACAACGCCAAAGATATTATCAAGCACAAATTATAAGTGTAGTCGTAGTGGAATATAAGGTTGTCTATCAGCATCAATTTGCCGAAGCAGGCAATGGCAAGCGTAGTGGCAAGAAGGGCGGATACGCGCAGTTCCTTCCACATTACGCGCAAGACGTCGCGCGTTTCGATTTCTTTCAGCGCAAGTCCGCGGGTGATTGTTACGGACGCCTGACTGCCGGCATTACCGCCCGTACCCATTATCATAGGCACGCAGGCAAACAGCAATCCGTCCAGCATGGCTTCGTACGAGTTTATTATCAGTCCGGTAAACGTCGACGACACAAGCAGTATTACAAGCCACAAAATACGGTTTTTCCATATGTGGAAAACGCTTTGTTCGAGGTACGGCGTATCGGAAGGCGTTACCGCGCCCATTTTGGCTATATCTTCCGAAGCCTCGTCTTCCATTACGTCCAAGGCGTCGTCTACGGTGACTATTCCTACTATGCGGTGTTCCATATCGACAACCGGCATTGCGGTGAGGTCGTATTTGGAAAACTGCGACACGACAAACTCTTTGTCGGCATTGGTATCTACGGCAATAACGTCGGTTTCCATTATGTCCTCTATTACCGTGTCGTCGGAATGGAGCAGCAGAGTTTTTACCGAAACTATGCCTATAAGTTTGCGTTTTTCGTCCGTTACATAGCAGGTGTATATGGTTTCCTTGTCAACGGCGACTTTGCGTATGCGCGCAAAACATTCGCGTACAGTCCAATTTTTTTTCAAACTGACGTATTCTACCGTCATCAAGGTGCCGGCGCTGTCTTTTGGGTATTTCAATATTTGGTTAATAAGCGCGCGCGTATCGGAATCCGATTGGTTGATTATTCTTTTTACGACGCTTGCGGGCATTTCTTCTATTATGTCTACCGTGTCGTCCAAAAACATTTCGTCCAATACCGATTTGAGTTCCGCATCTGAAAAGGCGTTTATGAGGTACTCTTGATTGGTACTGCTCATTTCTACAAATGTTTCCGCGGCGTTTTCCTTGTTGAGCAAACGGAAAAGTATTACAATATCTTTTTCCGATATTTCCGACAAATCTTCCAATAGCAGTGCGATATCCTGCGGGTGCATATCGTTTAGCACCGACTTTATTTGAACGTAGTTTTTTTCGTCAAGCAAATTTTGAAGTTTATCGTTCATTGTTATGCCCTCCCTTTGCGTAATAAAAAATTCCGCCCTGTAACGGTACGGAAATTCAATTGCAATTCTTCGGGATTTGCCTACCATTACAAGTTTTAGCATCATCGGGCGATGAAATTGCGTTAAGCAATGCCTTGGTTTCGACATCGCCTGCTCACCTGTCTCGGCGTGTCTCCACGCGTGTGCGGTAGCAATCCGTATCCCGATGGTAGCCTCACCTACCGGTTAGTATTTGTTTGTAACACAATTGTAGTCTTGTTTTGTGCGTATGTCAACGGTTTTGAGATATTTTTTGCAGGGCAATCGCAATTGACTTATAAGGTATTGTATGCTAATATATTCGCAGCAGGTTACAATCCCGCAGTACTGTGCGAAGGCTGCCGTTACTATGCGGCGTTTGACATTTGGAAATAGAATGAAAGAATATTATTTGGATAGATTACGTTGGATATTCGGGTTTAAAAGCCGCAATTTCTTTTACTGCATAGCAAAACTGCTGTGCCTTATTGTAGGCGTTCCGCTGTATTTTGTGCTGTTTATTGCGGAAATGGCATTGACCTTTGTCAATTTGCTGTTTTGTTGGATACCTTTGCTTGGAATGGCAGTGGGGATTATCTGCAAATTTTTGATGGTCATATGCGACGTCGGGTTTTATGTGTGCATACTGCCCGACATCAAAGATTACAACCTTGCCCATGCACAGGACAAGCAGGATTTGGACGATACCTGCGACGAGGAAGATGTGCTTTGCAAGGACGATTATTCTGTAGAGGACGCCCCTGCGGACAAAACGGACGGCGGCGACAGTCAATAGCGCGAAGCCGCAATCGTAGAGGGGTTGCTTCAAGTCCCTTTTTGTGGAAGATTTCGGCGCGGCGCTCGATTCCGCACGCGTGCAGGCAACAATGCGCGGCGAACTCCAAACCGACATCCGCAGAGCCGTACAAGCGAGGGAAAACCGAGTCTGCATTACAAAACCGACGCGGTACATCGGCAGAAACGGCATATATCTCAGACAGGTTGTAATTTGCATATTTTATTGCTTATCTCGGCGGTATTTATTTTGCGCAAAGAGGCAACACTACAATTGTAAAAGATAGAGTACCACTTGTAAGCCCGATTGACGGCGACACATCATCGTGACGGTGATTGGCAGACCATGCATAGTACATCTTATACGCACGCTTTACGGTGACGCGCAAATAGTGCAGTTTATATGCCGCAACAACGGTATTTGACCTTATCTGAAAATTGCGCCGACAGTACAATAAACATAAAATCCAAAACAGGGTGAATTATGAAACAATCCCACAGAACATTACATATAGTTTCTGCGTCGTTTATCGCATTGACGGCGTTGATTATGCTTGTGCTGTGTTTTGCGGTTTCGTTTATTCTTACATATCCGCAGTATGCCGACGGAGTGCCGTTTACCGCCGGTTTTGCCGATTTTGTAACATGGGTTATGCAAAACCTCAATGTAAGCGTGTTTGCCGTTGCTTCCGTCACAATGCTTTTGCCCGCTGCGGCATTTGTCGCGTCGTCGGCAATGCTGTTTTCGAAGTATCAAAAACGAGAGGCAAAGTACATTGCGGCAATTATACTTTATTGGGTGTTTGCGCTGTACTTTGAAAAGGTCTGTCAAGCCGTAGCGTATTTTACTGCGGATACTGCATGGTTCATTGCGGTAGGCAACGTACGTATAGGACTGTTTGACTGCTTAGGCGCAGTCGGGATTTGCTTGACTGCTGCGTCGGTTGTGCTGTTTGCCAAGACGTCAGGCGGCAGGCGCCGCATAGATGCCGATATTCCGCAGGAAACTCGGCAAGCAGAAGTCAATGACTCGTCTGTAATTATGTACGAACCCAAAACCGTCACCGTTGCGGAAATAACGGAAAATACTTACGGAGGTACGGAAGATATGTCCCAACTTGACCCCGTTACGATTCGGCAACTGGAAAGAATAAGACGTCTTTACGAAAAGAAGGTAATTACCGAATACGAATACAGACAACTTACGCTCAAATTTTTGAATAAAGATTGAAGCGTCACGCGCATAGCCGTTTGAAGGATGTGCGGCATTTGCCTTTTGCAATATGTTTTGCGTGTTATACGCGGATTTTTGTTTTATTTTTTGTTATATTTGTTTTCCCCGATGTTTAATTTGCGGTGCGCTTGCAATACGGAAGTTGTTTTTGAAAATATCCCATTTTGAAATAATTGCAACAGAGTGTTTTGTTTTTATCTAAAATTCGGTCAAATAACGTCCTGTTTGGCTCTATTAAACTTTTTGTATAGAAAGTTTAGAAATAGTAATAAAAATGTTTGACATAACTAATCGTATATTATATACTTCACAATGTCGATTGCTTGAAACTTAAATTTTGCATATCGGCGTTTTTTATACGCATATACGTCGCAATTTGACGAAAGGGAAGGAAATATGGAAATAGGTGCAAAAATAAAACAAATCCGTTTGCAACGGGATTTGACGCAGGAAGAACTTGCCGCTCGTACCGAACTTACAAAGGGGTACATATCTCAACTGGAAAACGACGTTTGCAGTCCGTCCATTGCAACGCTATCCGATATTTTGGATATATTGGGCGTAACGCTGCAAGAGTTTTTTACCGAACCCAAAGAAGAAAAATTGGTATTTAGGGCAAGCGATTACTTTGAATCCACAAACGGCGACGGCATAAACACTTGGCTTGTACCCAATTCGCAGAAGAACGACCTCGAACCCATTATACTGACCTTGCCGGAGGGCGGAGCGAGTTCTACGCGGTATCCCTTCGAAGGGGAAGAATTCGGCTACGTGCTGGAAGGCAAGATAATATTGAAAACGCTAAACGACGTTTACAAACTTAAAAAGGGCGAATCGTTTTCCGTAAACGGCGCAAAGGAACACGTTATAATCAACGACAACAACGGCAAAAGCAGATTGCTTTGGGTTACTACGCCCAGTAATTTTTGAGGAGAAACACAGTGACAAAGGCAAGCAAGATAATAGAACTTAAAAACGTATGCAAATCCTACGACGACAAACCTGTTGTAAAAAACACCTCGCTTACCATCAAACGGGGCGAGTTTGTAACATTTTTGGGACCGTCGGGCTGCGGCAAAACCACAACGCTCAGAATGATTGCCGGCTTTGAAAAGCCCACAAGCGGACAGATACTGTTTGACGGTACGGACATTACCGAACTGCCTCCGCACAAACGCAATATCAATACGGTATTCCAAAAATACGCATTGTTTCCGCACTTAAACGTGTTTAACAACATTGCATTCGGGCTCAAACTCAAAATGGTGGCGGACGGCGAACCGTTTGTAAACAAAAAGGGACAAACGGTGCAGAAAATGCGCAAGTTGACAAAACAGGAAATCAAACTCAAAGTAGACGGCGCGCTCAAAATGGTCGACTTGGAAGATTACGGACACCGTTCGGTGGATTCGCTGTCGGGCGGTCAGCAGCAGCGCGTGGCAATAGCGCGCGCTCTCGTAAACGAGCCGGAAGTGTTGCTTTTGGACGAGCCTCTCGGCGCGCTCGACCTCAAAATGCGCAAAGATATGCAACTTGAACTTATGTCCATGCACGAAAAGTTGGGTATAACTTTTGTGTACGTTACGCACGACCAAGAGGAAGCGCTCACAATGAGCGACACGATTGTCGTTATGAAGGACGGCGTTATTCAGCAAATAGGCACGCCTACGCAGATATACGACGAACCGGCAAACGCTTTTGTTGCCGACTTTATCGGCGAGTCCAACATTTTTTCGGGAATTATGCTCAAAGATTACTGCGTCGAGTTTTGCGATCATTCGTTTGAGTGCGTAGACAAAGGTTTCAAGAAGAACGAGCCTATTGACGTAATAATACGTCCCGAGGACATCAAAATAGTGGAAAAGGACGCCGCAAACGCGCTTGTTTGCGCCAAGGTTGTAACTTGCGTGTTCAAGGGCGACCATTACCAGATAACGGCAATTATTCGCGGACACCAAGAAGAATACGAAATTCAAATACACGACAACGTCAAATGCGGCGAAAACGACGAAATAGGACTGCACGTCAAACCCTTTGACTTGCACATAATGCACAAAGCAAGGCTTATCAACAGTTTTGAAACGGAAATGGCGGAAGAAGGCAAAGTTTTGATAGCGGGCGAAAAGTTCGAGTGCAATGCCGATTACGAAGAAGGCACCAAGGTAAAGGTTTCGGTTGACTTTGACGACGTGGAGTTGTTTGACGACGAGGAGGACGGTACAATAGGCGCGACGGTAATATCTTCCATTTACAAGGGAAGTTACTATCAATGTATAGTTCGTACCGACGATTACTACGACTTTTTTGTAGATACCGATTACGATTGGCTCAAAGACGACCGCGTAGGTATCAAGATAGATAAAGACAAACTGATTGTGGAAAGGATAGAAACAGATGAAAGCGGCAACTGAAACAAAAAAATTCAAATTTAAGTTTTCGCGCAAGGCGTTGGCATATCCGTATATGCTGTTTCTTATGCTGTTTGTGGTACTGCCGTTGGTGCTTGTCCTAATCAACGCGTTTGTTGCCGACGGAAAACTGAGTTTTCAAAACTTTGTGGATTTCTTTACAGACAGCAGCGGACTTACGGTGCTGTTCAACTCGCTTATTATAGGGCTTGTTACGACGCTTCTGTGCCTGCTTATAGGGTACCCCTGCGCGTATTTTTTGGCAAAGTATCACGCAAGCAACAAAGTGCTTGTACTGTTGTTTATTTTGCCTATGTGGGTAAACTTTTTGATACGCACGCTTTCCACCAAGGCGATATTTATTGCTATGAACGTAGAACTCGGAATGTTTACGGTAGTGTTCGGAATGGTGTACAACTATCTGCCGTTTATGATACTTCCGCTGCATACGACGCTTGTGTCCATTTCGCACGGCTATGTGGAAGCGGCGGAGGATTTGGGCGCCGATAAATTTACCGTATTGGTCAAGACGATACTGCCGCTATCTCTTCCCGGAATAATAAGCGGCGTTACAATGACGTTTATACCGGCAATTTCCACATTTGCCATATCCGAATTGCTTTCCAACAGACAGATATATCTGTTCGGAGATTCCATCAATACCCAGTTTACGACGGCGCAGAATTTCGGCGTGGGCAGCGTAATGAGTTTGGTAATGCTTGTTATTGTGGTACTGGGCAATATCTTGGTAAGCAAATTCAACGGGGAATCCGATACAAGGAGCGTACTGTAATGAAAAAGTTCAAAGCAAACAAAATATTTGCGGATATATACCTGCTTCTTGTACTTGCATTGCTGTATTTGCCCATTGCGGTAATTATTATTTTCAGTTTTGCAAACAACAGCAATTTCAGTTTTGCAAACGGATTTTCGTTTGAGGCATACAAGTCTATTTTTACAAGCGACAAATCGGCAAAACTTTTGAACGCTCTCAAAAACACGTTGATTTTGGCAAGCGTATCGAGCGTGGTTTCCACGGTGATAGGCGCAATTTCCGCAATAGGCATTTACTGTCTGGGCAAACGGGCGAAGAACGTAACCCTTACAGTAAACCAACTGCCTATGATAAACAGCGAAATTGTAATGGCGGTTGCGCTTATGGTGTTTTTTACGGTGTTTTCAAGCGTGTTTCCGCAAGGATGGGTAAGACTCATTATAGGACATATTTCCTTCTGTACACCCTATGTTGTGCTGTCGGTTTTGCCGCGTCTGCAAAAGATGGACCCAAATATGTACGAAGCGGCGTTGGATTTGGGCGCAAGTCCGCTAAAAGCGCTTGTCAAAGTCGTAGTGCCCTATTCCGCGCCGGGGATTGTCAGCGGATTTGTAATGGCGTTTACGCTTTCTATGGACGACTTTATCATAACGCAGATAAACAAAGGCGAAACGGGTATAGAAACGCTTTCCACCTACATTTACGAGGACGCGCGTCTAAAAAGTTTGGAACCGTTTTGGTTTGCGGTATTCAGCATATTCTTTGTTGTGGTGCTGACGCTTTTGCTTGTAGTCAACATAAGGAAGAACGGCAAAGGAGGGCAAAATGCAAAAGCGTAGGATTATTTGCGCGGCGGCAGTTGCGCTGTTTGCAGTGTGCTGTGTGTTTTCGTTTACCGCCTGCAATCCGTCGGAGGAAGCGGACAACTTGGTAGTGTACAACTGCGCCGATTACATTTACGATTTCGAGGACGACTTTGCGGAGTATTACGCCGAACAAACGGGCGGACGCAAAATAAACGTAACGTACGTAACATACGACACAAACGAAACAATGCTTACCAAGATACTCAAAAGCGACAGCAATGTAGATTTGATTTGTCCCAGCGAATACGCCATTCAAAAGTTGTTGGAAGCGGAAGTGTTGGAACCGATAAATTATTTCAACGGCGGCAAAATAGATCAAGATACGGACTTTAAAAATAACGGCAGAGTAAACGGCGATATTGTGGAAAAGGTAAAACAGTCGTTTGACGGCTTTACGGTAAACGGCAATGCCGTCGATTTGACCGATTACTTTGTGCCATATATGTACGGCACGCTCGGGATACTGTACAACGTAGACGTAATGGAAGAAAACGGCATTACGGCAGAAATGCTGCTTGACGCGGGCTGGGGCATACTGTTCAACAAAGATAAACAGGGGAACAAACTGTCCGCTGCGCTCGATAACCGAATATTTATGAAAGACAGCATACGCGACAGTTATGCGGCTACGTTGTTTTATCTCAAATGCGCAAATTTGCTGGACGAAGCCCATTCGCAAATGTCCGTAGGCGAGTTGATAAACTGTGTTGACCAATATACTCTTTCTACCGTCAAAGACGCGCTTGTAGAGCAAAAAAAGGTGCTGTACGGTTACGAGGTGGATTTCGGCAAAAACGACCTTGTTGCGGGCAATGCGTATGTAGACCTTGCTTGGAGCGGCGATGCCATGTTTGCAATAGAAGAAGCCAAAGCATACGGAGTAACGCTCGGGTACATTGCGCCCGAAGAGGCAGGCAACATTTGGTTTGACGGTTGGGTTATGCCAAAGTCGGCGCAGAATAAGCGCGCGGCAAAAATCTTTATCGACTTTTTGAACAGTCCGTACGTTGCGGCGCAAAATATGGTTGAAATCGGATATTCGTCGGCAGTAGACAAAGATGAAATAAAAGGCAATTCCGACGCAATGAGCGTGCTGTGCGAAGCATACAATGTAAATGCCCCCGAGTATTTTCAAGCGGAAGAAGCGGAACATAAGTACGATTATACGTTGGAAAAGTTTACCGAATATTTCTTTTCAGATATACGTTACCCCGACGTTACGGACGAAAGGCTCGGCGTTATGCACGATTTCGGCAGTCAAAACAACAACGTGGTTATGATGTGGGAAACGGTACGCTCTACGGGTATTACCGCTTGGGCGCTGCTCGGATGGACGGTGCTTGCACTGGCGGTAGCCGCAGGCGTTATTGCGATAATATATGCAGCAAAGGCACACGGGCGGAAATACGTAGTATTGGACGGCAGTAAAAAGTAATTTGTAATAACGCTTAACTATTGCTAACAACAATTATACAACACATCACGCTAACAAGTATTAAATTTGAAATTATACCGTAAAATTAACTCAATATTTTGTAGGCGTGCGGCAATCGGCGCGGCACTTCCCTGTGCGATATTGAGTTTTTTATTTGTTTAAAAAATTTGTGCTTAGGAGAAATTGATTTATGTGTGAAGTCAAGCGGTGCGTTTGGGCAAATCCCAAAAATCCGCTGTATGTCGCATATCACGACAACGAGTGGGGAAAACCGAGTTACGACGACAAATATATGTTTGAAATGCTGATACTCGAAGGATTTCAGGCGGGACTTTCGTGGGAATGCGTTCTTAACAAACGCCAAGCGTTTTCGGAGGCATTTGACAATTTCGATTACTGCAAAGTAGCAAATTACACCCAAGACAAAATGGACGAACTTGCGCAAAACAAGGCTATCATTCGCAACCGTTTAAAGATAAAAGCGGCAGTAATCAATGCAAATGTGTTTTGCAGTATACGTGCGGAATACGGCACGTTTTCAAATTACATTTGGCGCTTTGCCGACGGTAAACAAATAGTAAACAGGGACGGAATAATACGCGCCTCGACTCCGCTTTCCGACAGCATTTCCAAAGACCTGCAAAAGCGCGGAATGAAGTTTGTGGGGACAACAATTGTATATTCATTTTTGCAAGCAATCGGTATAGTAGACGACCACGAACCGACTTGCGATTGGAGTAAATAATCGGTATGTTTTTTGCGGTTGCAGTGTGCAGTTGTTGATTAAACCGATTGTATAAAATCCATATAGATATTGTATTGTCTGCTTGACGGTATGTAAATGTCAATTTGCCGAAGTTGCTGCGTTGAACCGATGGTATCTAACGGCTGTATTAACTTTATTTACTTGATTATTGCATTGGAAAATATAATTTACTATGCAAAATATAAGGGCAAAACGTACTTGCGTGCAATCCTGCAACACTTGTAAAGTATAATTCATCAAGCAAAATAGAATGGCGAAATCCGTCGGATTTCGCCATTCTATTTTACGTCGACAATTTGTTGTTTTGTTGCAAAGTTATCATTTTTGTTGCAATACGCTAAATCTGGTCTGTGTATGTCTGCCGATGTAATGCAAATCGGACTTTTGCAATGCTGCGTCGGCAAACCGCTCCGGTTATTCGCTGCGCAATGCCTTTACGGGGTCGAGTTTTGCGGCAAAGCGTGAGGGTATGGAACCGGCAAGCAGCGTAAGCAAACAACTTATCGCTACCATTACAAGCGCGGCAACGGGGTTGAGCATTGCAAGGTTGGTTGTGAGCGCGCTTCCCGCAACGCTTCGCAAAATGGCGTTTATCGGTATGCACAGCAAATAAGTAAAGGCTATTCCTATAAGTCCCGCCGTCAGTCCTATAAGGAAACTTTCGGCGTTGAACACATTGGAAACGTCGTTTTTGCTTGCTCCGAGGCTGCGCAGTACGCCTATTTCCTTGGTACGTTCTATTACCGAAACGTATGTTATAATGCCTATCATTACACTGGAAACAACAAGAGATATGGAAGCAAAAGCAATAAGTACGTAGGAAATAATATCAACCATTTGTCCCATTGACGACGACAGTATCTGCGTTGCGTCGGTGTAGATTATTTTGTTGGTTTTGCCTTCTTCCGTTTCGTTCCAAGCAGACAAATACTTGACTATTTCGTCTTTGGAATCAAAATCTTTGGGGTACACGTAAATTGATGTGGGTATATCGCTTGCGCCGAACTGCTGCATTACAAATTGCATTGCCTGTTCGTCGGTGACGTTTTTGTAGCCGTTTTGTTCCATCATCATTTTGAGCATCGAAAGCGGCATTCCTACGTAGTTGCCGTTGTTGTTTACGTATACTCGGCTTGCAGATTGGTCGTTTGCTATTTGGCTGGTTTTGCTGTTTGCAAGGTACTTTTGCGTAAGCGAAGGCAAGTACAGCAATCCCGATTGATACAGCGACAGCGGTGCGTCCTCTTTGACGCGCAATACGCCGCATATTGTAAGAGTTTCCGTTTGGGCGTCGTTGTTGTAAGCCTCTTGCAACGCCGTTTGTTTGGCGTCGGCGTCGGATATTGTATCGAGCGTCGAGTAACTGTTTGTGCCCTTTACAAAGTAACCGTTGTTGTACACAAGTTTAAACTCTTTGTTCAAAAGCGTTTCAAACGGTATATCGGAAAATCCTTCATCCTTTTTGTCGTAAGAAATGCCCAGTGCGTCAAGCGTTTCGGTATTGATACGGTTACGGCTGTCTACTATTACCGCAAGTTGATTTGCGTTTTTGGGGTAGGTTCCGTACAGTACGTCGTATTGCGACAGCACAAAGTCGCTGTTGTTAAGCGCTTCTTGGAATACGGACGAATCCTGTCCCATCATAGCCATCATGTCGTTGCCAGAATCCAAACTGTGTTTTACAACCACGTATTCGCCGTTGTTTTGCGTAATTACGTTGAGTTTGGACGCATACGAATACTGCACGTCGTTTGTTAATCTTTCGGACGGTTTTTTTGTCATATCTTCTTTGTAGAATTTGTCTATGTAGTCAAAGTAATTACCGTCGATGTAGTTGTGGTGTATCATGGAAGCAAGTCCCGTTTCCTTGTTGTCGTAAACGTGGACGTTGTTGTCGTTTTCGGGGTATTTGGGCAGTCGGTTGCCTCCCATACCGTTCATCATTTGTTCGTATATTGCGTCGGTATCGGCTGCGATTTGCGATATGGTTATGGGATAACCCGACAATGTGTTGCTTTGCAGTTTTGTTATATATTGGTTAAATCCGTTAGATAGCGCAAGTACCAGCGCGACGCCTATTATGCCTATGCTTCCGGCAACGCTTGTCATTATTGTTCTGCCCTTTTTTGTAAGCAGATTTTTGAAAGACAGCGACAGCGCGGTAAAGTATGTCATGCCTACGCGCTTTTTCTTTTGCCTTTTTTGTTTCTTTTGCGGTTTTTCCGTATTTTCCGCAGCGTCGTCGGGAGTCTTTTGCGGAGCGGCGTACGGATTGCTATCCGAGATTATTTCGCCGTCGTGCAGTTTAACTGTACGTGTGGAATATTTTTCGGCAAGTTCCGCATTGTGCGTAACCATTATTACAAGGTGATTTTGCGCAACTTTTTTGAGCAAATCCATTACTTGCAAACTCGTAACGCTATCCAATGCGCCCGTAGGTTCGTCGGCAAGCACTATTTTGGGATTGTTGACAAGCGCCCGTGCAAGCGCAACACGCTGCATTTGTCCGCCCGAAAGTTGGTTGGGCTTTTTGTAAATTTCCTTTTCCAGTCCGACTTCCGTAAGAGCGTCTATTGCGCGCTTGCGTCTTTCCGCCTTGGAAATACCCGAAAGCGTTAGAGCAAGTTCCACGTTTTCCACTACCTTTTGGTGAGGTATCAGATTGTAACTTTGAAATACAAATCCCACCCTTTCGTTACGGTATTCGTTCCATTGTTTTTCGCTGTAATTTTTTGTGGAAACCCCGTCGATTTCAAGGTCGCCCGTGGTGTAGCGGTCAAGTCCGCCTATTATGTTTAGCAGCGTGGTTTTTCCGCAACCGGACGCTCCCAGTATAGAGACAAACTCGTTTTTGCGGAAATCGACGGAAACGCCTTTTAACGCGCGTACCGTAAGTTCTTTGTTTACGACGTAATCCTTTACAATGTTTTTGAGTCTCAGCATTGTTCATTCCCCTTTTTACCTGCACCTGAATGTTTGCAAGTTCCAATAAGTATACTACTATTTGCGCAAAAATGTCAAACGCGGCAGCAGTTAGTTAAAAATTTACATATTTTGCAATCTTTTCGCAACGTACGAGTAAGCGTACAATCGTCTGTTTGTTATATGCTGTCGCGCTTATGCGGGAGTTTGTAAAGCGTGCGGCAAATCGGACATCTATTATTGCTGTATGCTTAACCGACGCAACAAAGTATCTTTGCGCAAAAGGTTGTTTGTATGTCCTTTGGCGTTTGATTATTCCTGTCCGCATTGATTTGTGCGGTAATATGCATATTGTATACCGTGTCACTTAAATTTTGCTTAAAAACAACAATCTTTCGCGTTTGTGCGAGCAGAGCGTCAAAAAATCGACAAATTTTGCATTAAAAGCAAAGATACGGTATACAAGAAACGGAAATTGTGATAGAATCTATAAGATTGTTTTTGATTTGCGCTGTTGCTTATCGGCAATAAGTTTTGCGGTCAAAATTCAAAATAACGAATTTCGGCGGATGATATGAGAATTATACCTAAACCGTTAAAATATATGAAATTTTTCGGTCAGTTTGTTTTCGATGCGGATACCAAGATATACTATTGCGAGCAATTTGAAAACAGCGCGCGTTTCTTTGCGGAGTTTGTGTACAAGCGTACGGGCGTTCTGCCGAAATTTGTCGAGCAACTTGCCGACGCGCAGATTAAATTTTGTTTTTCCGACAACACGTCCATGTCCGCCGATAGGTATTGCATACACATTTCGGACGGCTGCATTTGCGTAAACGCAATAAGCGATTTGTCGGCATTTTACGCCGCGCAGTCGCTTATCCAACTGTTTGAGTTGGACGTTGCAACGGAGTTGCCGGTATGCTGCGACAACTGTTTTGTAGCCGACAGCCCCAAGTACAATTACCGCGGATTGCACCTTGACATAGCAAGGCACTTTTTCGGCGCGGAGGAAATAAAAACGGTATTGGAACTTATGTCGCGCGTCAAACTCAACAAATTGCATTTGCACATTTCCAACGACCAAGGTTTCAGAATACAGATAGACAAATATCCCAAAATAAACCAAATTTCTTCTTACCGCGACGGTTCGGAAAGGCGGACGGGCGGCAAAACTTTTGTAGACGAGGAAAAGCACGGCGGATTTTTGACCAAAGACCAAGTGCGCGATATTGTTAACTATGCGGCGTCTTTGCATATAGACGTAATACCCGAATTGGATTTGCCGGGGCATACGACGGCGCTTATTGCCGCGTATCCCGAACTAAGTTGCGTAGGTACGGAAATACTTGTGCGAAAGCGCTGGGGAATTTCCAAAGATATTATGTGTGCCGGCAACGACGCCGTTTACAGATTTGTTACGGACATTTTGGACGAACTGTGTCAACTGTTCCCATCGGAAAGTTTCCATTTGGGCGGCGACGAAGCCCCCAAGGACCGTTGGTGCAACTGCGACAAGTGCCTTGAAAAAATCAGCGAGTTGAAGTTGTCCGGACCGGAAGAATTGCAAACACATATGTTCAACTACTTTGCTGAGTATCTCAAAAGCAAGGGCAAACGCGCTGTTGTGTGGAACGACGGCGTAACGGCGGGCACCGACAAATACGCGCAGGTTCAATATTGGATACGCAAACCGACGGCGCGGCAACTTATTGCAGAGGAACGCAACGTAATACTTTCGCCCTTCTACCGAATGTATTTCGATTACCCGTATGCAATGACTCCCGTCAAGAAAACGTACAAATTGCGCCCGCAAAGTATCGGTTCGAGGAGTAAAAACAAAGAGCATATGATAGGCGTAGAAGGTACGCTGTGGACGGAACATATTGCGTGTTCGGACAAACTTTTCTTCAATTTGCTTCCGCGTATGCTTGCGCTTGCGGAATGTGCTTGGGGAACAAACAATTCTTACGGCGACTTCAAAAAGCGCGCCAAACAGTACTTTGCGGTATACGAGGATTGGAATTTGTGTTTCAACCGCAACGCTTTGGGGCATATTGCGCCGCACAAACGTATAAAGGCGGTACGCAAATTCTTTACGCAGGACGCAAACGCGGAATTTAACGAAACATCCGCAATAGATAAGGAGCATAGCAAATGAGCGAAATCAAACGAATAGGCGTAATTACCAGCGGCGGAGATTCTCAGGGAATGAATGCGGCAATATACGCGACGGTACGTTACGGAATAACTTCCGGATTGGAAGTTTTCGGTATCAAACGCGGATATCAAGGTCTTATCGAGGGTGACGTAATACAGATGGATGCGCGCAGCGTAGACGACGTAATTCACAGAGGCGGCACAATATTGATGACTTCGCGGTGTCCCGAAATGAAAACCGAAGAAGGTCAGAACAAGGCTTACCAAACAATAAAAAAATACAATTTGGACGGTTTGGTTGTTATCGGCGGCGATGGAAGTTTTCAGGGAGCAAAGGTGCTTTCCACAAAGTTCGGAATAAGGACGATGGGTATACCGGGGACGATAGACAACGACCTTGCATATACCGATTTTACGCTCGGGTTCGACAGCGCGGTAAACGAAGTTATGAAAACAATCAAGGCGCTGCGCGACACAATGACTGCCAACAACAGAAGTTGCGTAGTGGAAGTTATGGGGCGCAATTGCGGAGATATCGCTTTGTACGCAGGCATAACAAGCGGCGCAGAGATGATACTTGTGCCGGAAATTCCCTTTACCAAGGAACAGGTCGCCGAGCGCATTTGCGGTAATATTGCCAAAGGCAAATGCGACAATATAATAGTGCTCGCCGAGGGCGCGGGCAAAGCGGCGGATATGGAACGCTATCTCAAACCGTTGATTGTACCGTATCACATACGCTCTATGGTTGTAGGACACTTGCAACGGGGAGGCGACGCTTCTTTCTCGGACAGACTGCTGGGACTCAGAATGGGCAAACACGCCGTCAAATGTTTGATTGACGGTCAGTCCAGCCGTGTGGTCGGTATACGCAACAACCAAATAATCGACGAAGACATAGTGTCTGCGCTTTCAAAGCGCAAGAGTTTAAACGAAGGATTGTATATACTTGCCGACAGATTTGTAACTTCTTTTTGATTTGATTTTGCAAGTTGCCGTGCTTGTTTTAAGCGGCATTTTGCTATGTGTAAAGTTAAAACCTTTCAACAGACGTAATATTCGGAAAAAATTGATGTGTTTGTCTGCTATGCGCCAAGTCAATATTTCTTTTGTACGGCGTCTTGCAACGCGTATCAAGGTTTTGCGGTGACGTACTAAGTCAAAAAACTCAAACCGAAATTTTTCGGTTTGAGTTTTTATTTTGTCTGTATAAAGTTTTTACGCATTATGCGGTATGCAACTTGACCTTTCCGTTTGCAAAGCATTCTGTCGTAATTAACGTACAGTGCCTTGCGGCATTAGGCCTTCGGTGTTGCATTTGCAAAGTGCTGCAATATATCGAAAGTTTGCGCCGGTGGTAAAGTGCCTCAAAATATAACGTAGTAGTCAATATATTTTGCCTTTGCAAACGTCAAACGGTCGCCGCAATGCCGCAGCAACACTTTGTTTCAATAAGTTTTTGATTGTATATCAGTGCGTCAGCAAAAACATAGCAACAAATATCGCGCCTATTACGGCAGTGGCAATATTGATTTCCTTTACTTTACCCGTGCAAAGTTTAATCAATACGTAAGATATTATGCCAAAGCCTATGCCGAAACTTATGTTGTATGCAAATACCATCATTGCAATTGTCATAAACGCCGGTACGGAAACCGCAGGGTCGGTCCATTCTATTTCGCGTACGCCGTTCATCATAAGCACGCCTACGTAAATAAGCGCGGGCGCGGTAGACCATGTGGGCACAAGTTGCGCTATCGGCGAAAGGAACATCGCTACAAAAAATCCTATTGCAACGACTATCGACGTTAAGCCCGTTTTGCCGCCTTCAGCAACGCCCGAAGAAGATTCGACAAACGTGGTAACGGTACTTGTGCCGAGTATGGCGCCTGTTGTCGTCGCAATGGCGTCGGCAAGCATTGCCCTGTTCATATTGGGAACTTCGCCCTTTTCGTCCAGCAGATTGCCGCGCGCGCACGCTCCGTAAAGCGTTCCCAATGTGTCAAACATATCAACCAAGCAAAATGCAAGCGCCGACGTAATTATAACAAGCACCAATCCCGCAGGACTGTGTCCTTCCGCTTGGAGATATGCGTCAAAGTTGAAGCCGTTTACAAAAACCTGTCCTACCGATTGCGTCCCGAAATCCACAAACGGTTGAGTTATGCTCAGCGAAAGCGTATTGGGAAGGTAATTTATAAGTACCGTTTGTCCCGCTTGTCCTACCAAAGGCAATTGACTTGTCGCCGAGTACCCGAGGAAAAATGCGTTTGCCGCGCCGTTTTCAAATGATGGGTCAAGTACCCACGACTTTGTCAATGCATCCCAAATGTATTGCTGAGTGTACTCCGTTCCTTGGTAAAAAGTCGGCACGGTGAGCCCGAGCAGGTAGTAGAGCGCCGCAGAACCCAATATCCCCCACAGTATCGCTCCTTTGACTTTGAGTTTGGAAAGTACTGCAATTGCGATAAATCCCGCAAGAGTTACGACAAACGGCATTACCGTTGCCCACGTCGCAGACCCGATTAGGTTGAGCGATTGCAAACTTACAAGCGTGGACGGATGACCTTTGATTATACCGGCATTTTGCACTCCGATAAATGCAATAAACAGTCCTATACCTGCGGGGATGGCTTTTCTTACGCAGTCGGGGATGGCTTTGAATATTTTTTTGCGCAAGCCCGTAACAGTAAGTATAACAAATACAACGCCGTCTATTAGCACAAGCACCAGCGCATTTGCGTAACTCAGCCCCAGTTCAAAACAAATTGTGTACACAAAAAATGCGTTTAGTCCCATACCGGGTGCCTGCGCAAGCGGTAATCCCGCAAGCAGTCCTATAAGCACCGTGCCTATTATTGCCGAAAGCGCTGTGGTGATATACATTGCCCCGTAAGATACTTCGCCCAATTCGGCAAACATACCTGCGTTTACCATCAAGATGTACACCATAGCCATAAAAGTGGTAATACCCGCCATTATCTCCGTTTTAACGGATGTGCCTTTGGCGTGCAGTCCGAATTTTCTGTCGAGATAGCCGCCAAATCCCTTTTGCGTAGGAACGGTGCGAGCCTCATCAGGCGTTTCGGGTTGTAATTCCGCTTTGTTTTCCATATTTCTCCCTCCGTGATTTTATTTTTTTCAAAACATTAGGTAAAACTTAAAAACCCCGCCGCACCTTATCGGTGTGGCGGGGCGTAGTCAAAAGTCCGCAAGTATGTGTTTGTGCGCCGCAAAAAAGCCGTTGTGGATATGTATTTCGGGTAAGAGTACCGACAGCCGCATTTTTGCTACCTCATATTTTGAAAAGATATTCCTACTTTAACATCAAAAGCGTATATGTGTCAATTGAATGAAGTAATAAAAAGCCCGCAAATTTGTAATATTATTGTAAAACGTCTTGTTTGGTTATGATATCGGGTCTTGACCCGCGAGTGACGGCGTCAGAAGTCCGCCCGAATTGGGACGCCGCGCCATTTAGCAACCATTTTAACCCCTAACTGCCGACAATTACCGCAGAAATTTAGGTTTTTCTAACCATTTATAGCAAAAAACCAACCTTTTTCAATAAAAATCACCGATAGGTAAAATGCAATATATTTGCAATGTAAATGTCATATACTATTTTTACCCAGTCTTTGGAATTTTATATTGAAAAAGTGCATAAATTGAGCCAATTTTAGTGCTTGACAAAATGCTTTAACAAAAGTATACTTATGGAGAACGATGTAAATAACTTGGAGTGTAATCCTTCATCGTTCACAATTGGGTGTACACTCTCGACTCGAAGATCTGTGAAAGCAGGTCTTCTTTTCTTTTTCTTAAAAAAATCGTTGACAAAAGAATTTTTATTTGATATGCTATTTGCGAACGATGAAGGAACTTAATACATTTTAAGTTACGCTCCAAAAAGGTCATACAAATGGTCTGAGTAGGAAGTCCGTTTTTGTTGCGCTTTTGCGCAAACACAGTTAAAGGTTGGAGCTGAATATAAAACGATAACTGTCAGATCATTTGCTATGCTCTAAAATAATAGGAGGCAAACAAATGAGCAACTTTATCTATTCTAGGACGACACGAAAAGGTATACAGTCATTCTTTTTAGTGTCGCGGCGCAAGGAGTATTTTTTATTTTCACAAAGATACTATAAAGGCGTTCAACAGTATTTTCATAATCAGGTACATTTATCGGTAGCGTTAGATTTTAGTAAATCGCATATGGATGCTGCTTTAATTAGAACTAAAAAGAAATTGCCGATGTACATTGAGTATATTGAAAAAGAATATGAAATTACGATATTAAATAAGACGGTCAAGAAGAATAACAAGACATTAAATTACAAGCAGTATAAAACATTGAAATCTTTAAGCGCGTAAGGAGAAAAGAATGAATATTAAGTTAAATTATTATGACGATATTAAAAATAAAGAATTATTATTTGCAGTAACTGATGGTCAAGTCCATCATGTAAAACTGACTACCAATAAATTAGAGATAGAACCGGATAGAAAAGATCCCCGAAATATCAAAAACGTTAGAAACGTTAAAATGATTTTTAAGATAGTGGGTGGCGGCAGTTTGATTTTATTAGGAAATCTCGGCTGTGATTTTAATCAACCTGTTGGCGGCATGTTTTTTGCTAAGAGGATATATATTGATGAGAAAGTGAATTTTGAATCTATTAAAGGTGTCGAAGCGGACATAAGTTTCAGTCAATCGTATCCTTGCCGAATCGAAGTCATGCAAGAGTGGTTGCAAGAAATTTCACAAAGCAGTAACTTTCTTTTTAATTTATCTCAATTCGATGAGTTTATGGAATTATTTCAATTCTATAAAACCTTGTCCAGCGAACTTAATAATAATGCGTCATATGAAGTGGTTTCTATTTCGCAGCCGTATTATTTCGTTCCAATTGATGTCAAAGAAATTGAAACTGACGACAATGATAAAATAGTTAATTTGAACGGAGTAGTTATTGGTTATAAGATTGAGTCTTATAAGTATGAAATGTTAGCAAGCGAGATGAAAGAATATGTTAGAGAACTTATTGACATTAAAATACACAATGATGAGAACGATAATATTTTAAGAAAAATCAGATCGTTTGCTGATAACTTGTATCTAAACGATAAATCTGAAATCGATGATAGTGCGATGCGGATGCTCAATATGTTTGAACTTTTAAACATAATCAAAGAAAAAGAATTTCTTGTGTTGTCCGGCGAAATAGCGGGAGATTATAGCAAATGTGCATATTTGATTTTGTATGACATGGGGCAAAAAGTAAAATTGGAGTCAATAGATAACTCCTTACGTTTAATAAATCAAGGCGCATCTGGCGCAGCGGTTGATTTGTTGGAGTATGTTATAGGCTCTAAGCCAATGCCGACTATGTCTAAGTCGAGAAGAATTTTAAGGGGTCAGCAAAAATATATTGACGGACTTGACGATTCTCAAACGGAAGCATTTCTGATGGCAACCGATTGTTCGCCAGTAAGTTTGATTAAAGGTCCGCCTGGAACAGGCAAAACGCATGTAATAAATGCCATAGTACAATATGTAACTAAAGAACTTGGTGAACGTGTCATTATATCCTCTCAAACACATGTTGCAATAGATAACGTTTTAGACAAATTAATGGAAAACTTCGACTTGATTATTCCTAATAGAATAACCAATAGAAGAAATAAATACTCGGGAAATGAAATTGATGTTACTTTGTACAAAACTTGGGCAAAGAAGTTTAGTCAACACAATCAAAGAGCATCAAATAGACCGTTGGCGAAAGATATCGAAAACGATATAAACAATTTTAAGGGAGAAAAGCGTTTTATCTTCTCTATGAGTGTTGATTTGGCAGATTATAAAGTTTTAGGAGCAACTACTACGACAAGCGCAATTGGCGGAAAGAAGGGTTTAGAATTACTTGAAGGGTATGATTGGTTAATAATTGACGAAGTGTCGAAGTGCCCGATTACCGAGGTGCTGAGATATCTGCCATATGTAAATAAAATAATTATGGTAGGCGACGACTATCAATTGGCGCCATTATTAGAGTTTACAAAAGAAGAAGTTGAAAATTTGCCGTCATTCGATGAAGATAAGTTTGAAAAACTGAAGGCAATGTACGAGCAATCTGTTTTCGCAAAAACATTAGAGAAGGCTCGCAACGCGCATAGGCTTGTAGAATTAAACGTAAATTACCGATCGGTAGAAAGTGTTTTGAACACTTATAATGTTTTTTATGACGGTAAACTTAAAAATATGCGAGAGCGAGTGCGTCCTAGCAAAGTAACTTTTTCTTCATCCATACCAGCATTCAATGCGTATGATGTATTTTTCGTAGACGTTAAAAACGGCAAAGAAGCGAAAGAGAATACATCGAGATACAATATTCAAGAGTTAGAAGCAACGGCGGATGTTTTAAGAGATATTTTGCAAAATGTTGAAAATTCGGAAAAAGTATCGTGTTCGGCAATATTCCCCTATGCTGCTCAAATTGAGAAGTTTCAAAGGAAATTTCTATATTTAATAAATGAAGCAAAGAAGAAATTTAAGTCGTTTGAAATCGATACTGTAGATGCATTTCAAGGTCGTGAGACGGACATTGTCCTTGTAAATACAGTCGTAACGGATTCATCGCAGCGTAATTTCTTAAATGATTTTAGAAGAATTAACGTGTCAATGTCTAGGGCTAGAGATAAACTATTTATATTTGGTAATCCGCAAACTCTTTCTAAAATTGAAATGAAAGTAAGTTGCGGACAAAAAAGAAGATATTTTGCTGAAATTATCAGCGGAATCAATGCTAACAAAGGATTGAAAATCGAATATAACGGAGAGATGAAATATGAGTCTGCAAATAAATCTAAAATTAAAATTTGTTAGAATACCAAAATTAATATGCGTTAAATATAATACATATGAAAAGGCAACTTACGATCAATATCTAGTGGCGAGTATTGCTTTGCGTACCCATTGCAAAGACAATTTGGCGGAAAAATATATTGATGAAATTACTGGCGCTGGTAGTTTGAACGGACACTTTAAATCATTGTACAAAAGTATCAGTAAATTTACCGAGGAACAATTGAAAAATATAATGTCTAATTCAATGTTTCCAATCTTGAAAGTAGATAAGAGCAATTCATATATATATTATCCGCAGATTGGTATTTCTGTATTTGGAAATAAGGTGTATAGAGGAGATTTTGGCGAGTATCCGGATATTTGCGAGCGATTGATGATTAACGAAGACATAATTGAAAAAAATATTGAAAGTAAAAAAGAAATATTTACGCCCGAGCCATATCTTGTTGTAATGGATGGAAGCAGCATACAAGTGAAAATTGTCAATTCGCTCAATCCAATAAGTAAAGAAGAATTTAGTGAATTGCTTATAAATGAATTAGACTCCTTGGATAAATATGAGGGAATAATACACAAAAATGTTGTTGGTGACAATTGGAAAATACTTACTAATGCTGCTATAGGTAATATGTTTTCTAATAACAATTACTACTATGATATTGAAGGCAATCATTGTCAAATCAGATACGAGAATGTTAGAAAAACAACTGTGGCACAAATTGGAGGTCTATATCTTTTTAGAGATG
>JAMPHX010000050.1:0-3659 GCA_023663205.1 Corallococcus sp.
TCGACCTCCAGCGTGACAGGCTGGCGTACTAACCAACTGTACTACCGGGCCAAATATTAAAATAATGGTGGGCCTTCAGGGACTTGAACCCCGGACCAATCGGTTATGAGCCGACCGCTCTGACCAACTGAGCTAAAGGCCCAAAGCCAAAATTTCGGTCATTTGTGGTCGGGGTGAAGAGACTCGAACTCCCGGCCCCATGGTCCCAAACCACGTGCGCTACCAAACTGCGCTACACCCCGATGTAAACACATCAGCCTAATTAATTTACAATATTTTGCGGATAATGTCAAATGATTTTAACTATTTTTTCAATTTTTCTTTATTTGTTTTGCTAATTGTATTTTGTGAAATTTTCAAAAATTTTTAACTTATGCAATTTTCGCTTTTTTGGTACTTATGTAAGGTTAAGTGCAAATTTGGGTCTGCTTATGTATTTTACATAAAAACATATTTTATACGACAAAATTTATCATGTTTTGCGGCATTTTTGCGTCTATACTAACAACATACGGAGGAAGTATAAATGGAAATAGCGTATTCTGTGGAAGGAAAAAACTTGATAATAAAACTTATCGGCGAATTGGACGAACATGCTGCCGTATCTGCACGGAACAAAATCGATAATCTATTGGAACGTAATTACAATGCAATTATATTTGATATGTCAAGGTTGTCTTTTATGGATAGCACGGGCATAGGTGTAATGATTGGCCGATACAAGATAATCAAACAAAAGGGCGCAGTAGCGTATGTGAGAGCGCCGTCTGCGACAGTAGACAAAATTTTTAAAATGTCGGGACTATACGAAATAATGACAAAAATATCTTAAACGGAGAGAATCAATGAATTACGACAATTATATGAAACTTTCAATTTCAGCCATATCACGGAACGAAGCATTTGCGCGTAGTGTAGTTGGCGCATTCTGTACTCAACTAAATCCTACGCTTGAACAGGTTGACGATATCAAAACGGCAGTTTCCGAAGCGGTTACAAACTGTATAGTTCACGCTTACCGCGGTAAGCAAGAGGGGACAATAGATATATTTTGCGGTATAAAAGGCAGTTCTATCGAAATCGAAATTACCGATTACGGAAAGGGTATAGATGATGTGGAGCAAGCAATGCAGCCGTTTTTTACAACAGTTGCTACGGGCGAGCGTTCCGGTATGGGGTTTACGGTAATGAAAGCCTTCTGCGATGATGTCTGTGTTGTTTCTTCCAACGGAAAAACAACTGTCAAACTTACAAAATCTTTTGACGGAAAGGCGGATTGATAATGCTGTCACACGAAGAAACAATGCTGTTGATTTCGCAGGCGCAAGACGGTGATTCGCAAGCAGTTGCAACTTTGATAACCGAAAATACCCCTTTGATTAAGAGCGTAATACGATGTTATGTCGGAAAACACGTCGAATACGATGACCTGTTTCAAATAAGCAGTATCGGATTACTCAAAGCAATCCAAAATTTCTCATCGGATTACAATGTCCGTTTTTCGACTTACGCAGTGCCAATGATTTTGGGAGAAGTCAAGAGGTATATGCGTGACGACGGTTATGTTAAGGTATCACGTAGTTTAAAGTCTCTTTCCGGCAAAATTACAAGATTTGTCGAAGAGTATCAAAATAATCATGCCGAAAGTCCGACTGTTGAAGTAATTGCAGAACACTTTGAAATTGACAAATCGGAAGTGATATTTGCAATGGATAGCAGCAAAATGCCTGTTTCCATTTATGAAAAAGCAAATGACGGGGATGACAAATCTTTGCAACTCGGCGATAAACTCGCAGATGACTCCGACAAGAAACTTATCGACAAAGTAATTCTCAAAGATATGCTTTCAAAATTACCGTCACGTGAACAGAAACTTGTAATAATGCGATATTTTAGGGATATGACGCAGGGCGAGATTGCGCAAAAATTGGGCGTGTCGCAAGTTCAGGTATCGCGACTGGAAAACAAAATTATAGAAAAACTCAGACAAGAATATTTATCCAACGAAGAATGATAGCGGTGTCATTGCTATGCCCCAATGTTTGCAAACTATCGAAGGTGCATTTCGTATTTGACTCCGCTTTTTCATTGCAAATGTAGCGAAGCATTTGTAGTATTCGTCGTGAAGGATACATTATAGCATTTTAACATTCTGTCTTAAATTATTTTGTGTTCTACCAAAATTTGAACTTTTTCAATGAATTTATATATAATTTTTATAGCATAAACAACAATAATCAAGTACGTTTAACGAAATTTAACTGCTTCTAAGCATATTACATCGCATTACGCAATCAAGTGAATGTTACAGAGAAATACCTTTCGTATACGATATAATAAAATACACAACCAAGTTAAAGTAAGTTTAACAACACGTAACTACATCTAACGACTATTATACAACACATCACGTTGACAACAGTATAATGCGTTAAATATTGCTCGGTGTGTGTAAATTATAAAATCCACTTAATTGTGTACCGTGTCTAAATTTATAAGATGTGCGTTAAATTCGGTGAGTTTGATGTTTTGTATTTAGAAGAGATGTTTTGTATATTTTGTTTTCAATATGGCTACAATTTGCTTATGAAAACCAAAAGCATACGAGAATTCGGACAAAATATTGATGATAAAGAAACATATTTTAAAAAGAAGGAAGAATCTAATGGAAAAAACTGCTAAAAACGCAAAGTATACGGAAATCACCAAGGAAAACTACAAATCATATGTCTTTGACAAATCACCCAAGTCTTCGCATACCAAAAATATGTTTTGGGCGTTTGTGATAGGCGGCGTCATATGCGTAATAGGGCAGGCATTCATCGAATTGTATACGGCAATCGGAGTAGAAAAAGAAAAGGCATCTGTATTTGCTTCGGCAACATTGGTGCTATTAGCGGCAATACTTACCGGTTTGGGCGTTTATGACAGTATCGGGCGATTTGCCGGTGCGGGCTCTACGGTGCCTATTACGGGTTTTTCCAATGCTATTGTATCGCCTGCAATGGAATTTCGTTCCGAAGGTTATATTTACGGTGTAGGTGCCAAGATGTTTCTTGTGGCAGGGCCTGTTATTGTTAACGGAGTATTTTTTGCAGTGATGATTGCTCTTATAACCTTGATATTGGGAGTGTAAAATGGATTACTATAAAAGTAGAACTCTTACATTTGAAAACGCCAATGTAATTGACGGATATACCATAGCCGGTCCAAAGGAAAACGCCGGTAAACTGAAAGGTTGCTTTGATTTGGCACTTGCAGATGACATGTTTGGACAGCAAACATTTGAACGTGCCGAACGTAAAATGTTTGAACATGCAATTGACGGTGTAATTGCAAAGGGAAATTTAAACGATAACGAAATCGACGCTGTTTTCGGTGGCGATTTGCTTAATCAAACGGTGTCTACATCGTTTGCCATGCGAAAAAAGCATTCTGGTTTTTTCGGATTGTACAATGCTTGTGCGACGTTTGCCGAAAGTTTGATTTTGGGCGCGGGTATGCTAAATAACGGTTTGACCAATGTCGTATGCGTAGCAGGCAGTCACTTTTCCACAGCGGAACGACAGTACAGATATCCGCTTGAATTGGGTGTGCTGCGTTCGCCCGTAACGCAGTGGACGGCAACAGCTGCCCCTTTCAAGTTGCTTTCGGAAGAG
>JAMPHX010000050.1:3759-9588 GCA_023663205.1 Corallococcus sp.
AGCGTTTCCAGCCAAGCCATACCGAAGGAAATCCAATTTACGAAATTGAAATTGAATATACCTACAACAAGCCAGTTAAGCGCGCCGATAATGGTAAGAATAAGCGCAATTACCGAAAATACGTTGAAAGTTTTTTTCAAAACATTCGCCCTCCTTTTTTTACTACGCTTAGTATAAACCGTTAAATGCAAATTATGCACGGCATTTTACGCAAAATATAACTTTGACGTACGGCAAAATTTATTGCGCCTGTCCGATATAAGTGATATAATATATACTGAGTTTGCACTGTTGCAAACTGGCAATGCGACGCAGGGCAGCGGCGCAGGTGGTAGTAGAACACCCACCTTTACAAAAAACTACACGGAGGCGCGTTGCGTTTTGCCCGCCGCAACGCAAAAAATCAAAATGAAACTGAATGTAACCAAGGCAATCTGCGTAAATGCGGTTGTAGCGGCACTGTACATAGTGTTTACAATGCCGTTCGGCACTATTTCCACATCGTCGGGTTTGCAATTCCGTCCTGCGGAAGCGTTGACGATACTGCCCGCGCTGTTCCCTTATGTGACGGTGGGATTGACAATCGGCTGCGCCGTTTCCAACATAGTATCGGCATTCGGCGTGCTGGATGTGATACTCGGTTCGCTGACCACGCTTATTGCAGGAATACTAACTTCCCTAAAACCTTTCCGCAAGTTTTACCTTGCACCTATACCGCCCGTAGTGCTGAATGCGCTTATATTGCCTGCCGTATGGATTCTTGCCGGCGGCGAGGCAGGCTGGACGGTTTACGGAATCAACTGCGCAAGTCTGCTGCTTACGCAAGGCGTAGTTATTTTCGGATTGGGAATACCGCTGTATTTCTTTGCCGACAAAAAACTCAAACCGCTGCTATCGCTCGATACGGAATACAAAGAACGCAAAAACAACGAAAACAAATAAACTACCGACAAAGTTAAGATTACCGAGTTAGACGGCGGTTTGAAACGCAATAACAACAAAAATCAATAGTTAACGGCAAAACGTCTCCCGAAAATTTTCGGGAGACGTTTTGTATACGGCAGCAATTTACTTACCATTAGGTTTTTACAACAAGCGGCACAGTCCTTTGAACTGCGCCGCCTTTCAAATTGTTAATATTTAGTTGAAAGCCGTTGTCACCGTCGCGTCGACTTTACAATGTTACTTTTTCTTTTTGACGGATTTTTCTCTGAATACATCGGGACGCGCTTTGAAATACACCACGCGTTCCACGCTTATCGAACCGCGTTTGCCTGCGGGAAGTTTGCCTTTGGTATTTTTGCCTTCCTTACCGATAGACATACAGTTTACGACAAGCGTATTGGCTTTATCGTATACCGCAACGCTGTATTCTTCGCCGTTTACGTAACTTGCGTGAATAATAAACGAACCGTTTATATTGCTGAACTCTATGCCCTTTGCTCCCTTGCAGTTACGCGCGTGACGCGTAATTTCCGCAATGGGCAGGCGTTTGCAATAGCCTTTGTTTGTTACCATAAGCATCTCGCCCTTATCGGCGGAATCCACCTGTCCCGCAAATACAACGTACTCCTCGTCGGTCAGCGTAATGCATCTGACGCCGCCGGCGACTCTGCCTTGAAGAGGTATTTCCTCCGTATTGAACTTGGTGCATCCGCCCTTGTTGGTAACGTAGAAAATCTGCGAACCCTTTTCGACGCTTTCCACACGGAACACTTCGTCGCCCTCTTTGCCTTTGTATCCTTGGAAAGCGCTTTTGAGCAGAAGATAATCTTTCCACTCCGAACGCTTAACCATTCCCTGACGGGTATAGAACAGCAATTCGCCGTCGGGCATTTCGTTTTGCGACATCGCATATACGGCAACGGGAATCTCGCCGCTTTGCGTATCCGCAAATATTTCGGAAAGCAGCATACCCTGTTCGCGGTATTTGGCTTCGGGCAGACTCAATACGTCTGTTTGGAAGCAGTTGCCGTAGTTGGTAAAGAACATAACCTTGGCGTCTGTCATCGTATCCACCGCGTCGGTATACACCGAATACAGCGGCGCACCCACGACGTCCTTGCTTGACATATTGTAGTTTTTGATAGGAATACGCTTTATCGTGTCATCCACCGCCAATGTAACCACCACGTTTTCAACGGGTTTTTCGTCGGTTTCGTTGGGTATGGCAATTTCCTCGGAACTACCTGTCATTTCGCTGCGCCTTGCTGCTTTGTAGGAGCGTTTGATTCCCGCAAGTTCCTGCTTAATCAAATTCATCTGTTCCTTCTTGGAATTGATAATAACAAGCAGCCGAGAAATTGTATTTTCAAGTTCTTTGAGTTCGGAAATAAGTTTACTTGTTTCCAATTTGGTAATACGCGCAAGACGCAAATCCAATATTGCCTGCGCCTGTTTGTCCGACAAATCGAACCTTACGCGCAGTTTTTGTTTTGCGTCGGATGTGCTTGCGGCGTTTTTGATAATGGCTATTACTTCGTCGATATTTTGAACGGCAATTACCAAACCCTTCAATATATGTTCTCTTGCGCGAGCCTCTTCCAGTTCAAATTTGCTGCGTTTGAGCACAACTTCTCGTTGATAACTTACGTAGTACGCTATTATATCGAGAAGCCCCATCAGTTGCGGTTTTCCGTCTGCAATGGCAACCATATTTATCGAAAAACTGCTTTCCAGCGACGTATACTTAAACAGCACTTTGAGTATATCCTTGGGGTCGCAGTCCTTGCGCAGTTTGATTACCGCGCGCATACCTTCCTTGTCGCTTTCGTCTACGATTTCCGATATGCCTGCAAGCAAATCCTTCTTTTCGTCTTTGAGATTTGCTATCTTGATAAGCAATTCCGATTTGTTTACCTGATAGGGAAGTTCGGTAATTACTATGTTGCACCTGTCGTTGGGCGCCGCTTCGATGTGTATTTTGGAGCGAAGCAATATTCTGCCCTTGCCTGTTTCGTACGCCTGTTTGAGTCCTTCGCCTGCAATCACGTATCCGCCCGTCGGGAAATCGGGACCTTTGATTATTTTCATCATAGATTGCAAACTTATGTTTTTGTTGTCTATGTACGCCGTAACGCCGTCTATCACTTCCGACAGATTGTGCGGCGGTATATTAGTGGCAAGTCCTACGGCAATGCCGCTTGCGCCGTTGACGAGCAAATTGGGGTAACGCCCCGGAAGCATATCCGGTTCGCGCGTGGTATCGTCAAAGTTTCTTGACCAACGCACAGTGTCCTTTTCGATGTCGCGCAGAAGTTCCAATGCAATGGGAGCAAGACGCGCTTCGGTGTAACGCATAGCCGCCGCACTGTCGCCGTCCACGTTGCCGAAGTTGCCCTGTCCCTGAATAAGCGGGACGCTCATCGCAAACGGCTGAGCCATACGAACCATTGCGTCGTATATGGAGGAATCTCCGTGAGGGTGGTATCTGCCCATACAGTCGCCGACTATACGCGCCGACTTACGGAAGCCCTTGTCCGGAGTGACGCCCTGCTCGTACATAGAATACAGTATGCGCCGCTGAACGGGTTTCAAACCGTCCTCTACGCGCGGAAGCGCTCTGTCAAGTATTACGTGTTCGGCGTACGGCAGCATGGAATTGTGTAGCACCTTTTCCATACACTGAGTGATAAGATTACTGCCGTCCTCCAATTTTTCCGTTTCTTTGCCGTCAATTTCAAATATATCAACTTGTTTCATCTACCGTTTACTCCTTCGTTATACCAATTCTTCAAACAGCGAATCGTTATCTTTGTTGAAATCGGCATTATCGGTAATATACTGTTTGCGTGCTTCTATCTGGTCGCCCATAAGCGTAGTAACCATACGCTCGACTTCGCTGAAATTGTCGATGGTAACACGCATAAGCGTGCGCGTTTCGGGGTTCATCGTAGTTTCCCACAACTGTTCGGCGTTCATTTCGCCCAAACCTTTGTAGCGCTGCAATTCGTAACCTCTGCCGAATTCCTGCACGACTTCTTTGAGTTCGTAATCGTCGTAGGCGTACCTTACTTTGTCCTTCTTGGAAACCTTGTACAGCGGAGGCATACCTATGTACACGTGCCCTTCGGTGATAAGTTCCTTCATATACCGGAAAAAGAAAGTAAGCAGTATCGCGCGTATGTGCGCGCCGTCTTGGTCGGCGTCGGAAAGAATGATTATTTTGTCGTATTTGAGGTCGTCAATGTTGAAGTCTTCTTCGCCTATACCCGTATCGAGCGCGGAAATAAGCGAACGGATTTCGTCGTTTGCCAGCACTTGGTCAATGCGTTTGCGCTCGGCGTTAAGCGGTTTGCCTTTTAGCGGAAGTATCGCCTGAAACCGTCTGTTGCGCCCCTCTTTGGCACTGCCGCCCGCACTGTCGCCCTCGACGATAAACAGTTCGTTTTTCTTGGCGTCCTTGCCCGTGCAACTTGCAAGTTTGCCCACCAATGTGGAATTGAATATGCTGTTCTTTTGGCGGGTAACTTCCTTGGCGTGACGCGCCGCTTCCCTGACCTTTGCCGATTGAATGGATTTTTTGATGATTACTTCGGCTGTTTGCGGGTCGGCGGCAAGCAACTTGGTAAAGGCTTCCGTAGCCAACGCTTCGCAAGCGGCTTTTGCCTCTATGTTACCCAGTTTTGTTTTGGTCTGTCCTTCAAACTGCACGTTTGCCATCTTGATTGCAAGCACCGCGGTAATGCCTTCGCGGAAGTCCTCTCCCAAAAGGTTGTCGTCTTTTGCCTTCAAAAAGCCTTTGCTGCGCGCGTAATCGTTAAAAACTTTGGTCATTGCGCTTTTGAAGCCGGTTTCGTGCATTCCGCCTTCCGCCGTCGGAATATTGTTTACGTACGATATGAAGTTTTCCGTGTAGTTGCTTGTGTACTGAAAAGCAAAGTCCATTGCAAGCACGTCGTTTGAACCGTTCCAGCACAGCGGGCTTATGTGCAAAGGCGCTTTGTTTTCGTTCAGATACATTACAAAGTCTTTGAGTCCGCCGTCAAACCTGTACACGGCGTGGAGCGCCATACCGTCCTCGTCGCCTGCGCGTTCGTCGGTAATTTCAAACTCTATGCCTTTATTCAAAAACGCCAACTCGCGTATGCGCCGCGAAATGGTTTCGTAATCCATCTGTATATGCTTAAATACTCTGGCGTCGGCAAGGAAAGTGACCGTCGTGCCGTGTTCTTCCGTTTTGCCCAACTTCTCCAAAGGACCGATGGGAATACCGCTCAATATCTTGCCCGTTTCGTTAGGCACGCTGTGGAACTTCTGCTCGTACAAATATCCGTTTTTGGCGACTTCGACGGTGAGCCACTCCGAAAGAGCGTTTGTTACCGACGCGCCTACGCCGTGCAATCCGCCCGAATAGGCGTAATTGTCGTTGTTGAATTTGCCACCTGCGTGAAGTTGCGTAAATACTACTTCCACGCCGCTTATTTTAAGTTGAGGGTGAATATCTACCGGTATGCCTCTGCCGTTGTCCTTGACGGTAACGCTGTTGTCTTGATGCAAAGTAATCTGTACTTTGTCGGCAAATCCGTTGGTTGCTTCGTCGACGGCATTGTCTACAATCTCCCAAAGTAAATGGTGAAGCCCCTTGTTGCCTGTGGTGCCAATGTACATACCGGGACGCATACGTACCGCGTCCAACCCTTCCAATACCTGTATGTCTTTTGCTTCGTATGAGGTGTTTTTCAAAAGTAATTTCCTCCGATTTGTATAACTGAAACGCTTGCGCCGTTTGCCTCGGACTTCCGAGATACGCTCCGACAACAATATCGTTCGGCTTTTGCAAAAAAAGTCGTTTTTTACAAAAATACGGCGTTTGGAATATAATTATAT
>JAMPHX010000051.1 GCA_023663205.1 Corallococcus sp.
TTAGCGAAAACGCCGCACAAACAAGGCAATTTCGATAGTCTATGACAGAAATAGTATACTAAAATAGTTAAATTTTGGTAAATATACAAAAAATAAGACGCTTTCAAAGGGGAAAGAAAGCGTCTTTTTGTATTGACACCGAAAGTGCAAATTTCGGCGAACAAACTTGTTATGCCGGTTATTCCTTGTCACGGTTATTGGAAGTGAAGAACAAAGCCACAGTTCCCGGTCCCGAATGACTGCCTATAACCGCTCCGAGAGGCATTATTTGAGGGGTCAATCCAAACTCGTTTTGCACTGCTTCCGCAACAAACTTTGCATCCTCATCACAATCTGCGGCAGAAATATATACTATATCGCTTTCGCCATTGTACTTCTTGCGCATATAATCCACAAGACGCAACAATGATTTTTTACGGGAAATCTCCTTGTTCAAAGCAATCAATTTGCCTTCATAATCCGTATACAACACAGGCTTGATATTCATTATTCCGCCTATAAACGCAGCCACCTTGGAAACCCTTCCCCCGCGAGCCAAATATTTGATATTTTCAACACAGAAATAATGGTTAATGCGGTGTTTCATTTTTTCGGCATATTCGTACACCTCTTGAGCGCTTTTGCCTTCGTTTGCAAAGTTATCCGCCAAAGTGACAAGCAGTCCTTGGCCGCTGCTTTCACACATACTGTCTACGACGTATGCTTTGTTGGGATACAATTTATTAAGTTTTTCCGCTGCCGTTTTGAAATTGAGAATACTGCCGCTGCAAGCACTTGCAAAACCAATGTGAACGACATCTTTGCCGCTCTCCAAAATGTTGCGTAAATGTTCTTCCGCACAGTATTCGTTTACAAGGCTGGTTTTGGTCGATGCGCCTTTGCGCATTGCGTCGTAAAAAAATTTTGAGTCGAATTCTTCGGTACCGTCGTACTCTTTTCCGTCCAAAAAGTAATGCATATTAGCAACTGCTATACTGCGTTGTTCCAAAAACTCCCAAGGCATATCGCATGTGTTTTCCGTAGAAATCACAATACTTTTCACTGTCAATTCTCCTTGATAAAATTATGTTATGTCGATTTTACAGTTTTGAGATAGAATTTGCAATTAAATAACAGATGTTTGAAGTATACTGTTTAAAAATGAAAAGTAGAAAATAAAAATCGACTCTACCGGAAGTAGAATCGATTTACACTTACAATAAATTGCTTTGTATGTGTTATTTCATTTCAACGTGACAAGCGTTTAGAAACGGCAAAAGCGACTTTTAGTCCGTCAACTGCCGCCGAAACAATACCGCCGGCATAGCCCGCGCCCTCGCCGCACGGGTATAAACCCTTTACGCCGACGCTTTGAAAGTCATCGCCGCGCAATATGCGAATAGACGAAGATGTGCGGGATTCCACTGCGGTGAGGACACCGCTTTTGTCAAAGCCGTCAATACGCTTTCCGAATTGTCGCAGACCTTCGGCAATAGTTTCCGCCACAAAAGGCGGAAGCAATCGGCGCAAATTGATGCTCTTGACTCCACGCGAATAACTTGGAATGACACTCCATTCACCCTGAGTTTGTCTGTCACTCAAAAAGTCAACGACATTTTGACAAGGAGCAACGTATTTGCCGCCATCATGGCAAACAGTATAGCAATCGCTTTCCAATTTGCGTTGAAAATCCATGCCGCAAAATATATCGTCACCCGACAAATCGCTGCGCGCCACATTTACGACAATTGCACTGTTGCTGTTATCCGCCATTCTGTCGTAGTTGCTCATACCGTTCACCACAACGCCGCCGTGCTCGCTTGCAGCCGCAACCACCATACCTCCCGGACACATACAAAACGTGTAGCAAGACCGTCCGTTGGGCAAATTTACCGCCATTTTGTAATTTGCCGAAGCAAAATCTCTATGAGTATCGGCGATAACTCCGTATTGCGCGCGCGAAATAAAACGTCTGTCGTGCTCCACCCTGACGCCAACCGCAAACGGTTTGAATGCCATCGCCACTCCGTCGGCATAAAGACTTCTTACCGTGTCGCGTGCGCTGTGTCCTACGGCAAGAACCACGGCATCGAAGGAGTCCTCGTATGCATCTTTGCCGCAATTAAATATTGCAGACTGCAATACGCCGCTTTTACTGCGTATTCCAACAAGTTTTGTACCGAATACAATCTTGCCTCCGAGATTCCGTATTTCGTCACGTATATTGGCAATAACACCGATTAGTTTGTCTGTGCCTATATGCGGTGTGCCGTCATACATAATTTCGCTTGGCGCGCCCATTTTCGTCAGCGTATCGAATACCGTATATGTATATTGAGATGATATACCGCTTGTAAGTTTACCGTCCGAAAATGCTCCTGCGCCTCCCAAACCGAACTGCACGTTGCACTCGGTATCGAGCGCGCCGCCGTTAGCAAAACTATTTACCGTGTCAACGCGTTCGAACACATCGTAACCTCGTTCGTAAAGAGTTACGTTTATCCCGCTTTTGAGAATATACAACGCAGCAAATAATCCTGCCGGACCGCCGCCTATAACCGCGACTTTGCCCCTTGCGGTCGTCATTGGCATTTCCAATACGTTAACGGGAGGTATGTACGGAATTACATTGCGCAATTTGATTTTGTCGTCCGTACGTATTATATACGAAGAAACTATTTTGATATTATTTTTGTCGCGCGCATCAATGCTGCGTTTGTGCAATACTACGCTGTGTATTTCCGACGGTTTGACGCCTATATGTCTTGCAATACGATGCTTGTCATACAAATCGGCGTCTATCGGTAATTTGATTGCAGATGTAAGATAAGTTTTCATACAAGCCCCTTGCGCTGTTCCTCCGTAAGCAGATACAGCGCCGATGCAATTGCAAAGTACAAGTTATAACCGCCGCAAATACCGTCGGCATTAAGTATTTCCCCTATGACGCGTACGCCTTCTTCCGTTGCAAGACGACCATCCAAATGTTTTTCGTCCACTCCGCCTACACTGACTTGACTTTTGGAAAAGTCCAACTGCCTGTCCACTTCAAAACGTATATTTTTAGCGGTGTAAGCCAATGAACGGGTACTCTTTGAAACTGCGTCGCCATGCGCGTATTCCGCCGACGATATTACCGCTTCGGCTATCTTATTGTGAAGTATACCGTAAAACAGTTGCTCGCGTCCCACACCGTCGCAAATGCGCTTTGTCAATATGCTTTCCAAATCCGATTGAGTAAACTCGGGAGCAAGGTCGACGGAAATTTCGTAACGGCTTTCCTTGCCGCCGACTGCACGGCGTGCAATCACAGATGACAAATCGAAAATACATATACCCGACAGTCCGTAATCCTTGAACTGCAATTCGCCTGCGCTTTCGGCAAGCACAATGCCGTCCGCCAGCAATGCCGTCTTTGCCTTCGTGCGCAAGCCGTTCAATCCCTTTATCGGTTTCACCGTTTTCAGCGGCGTCAAACCTGCCCGAACAGGCGTAAATTTGTTTTTCGGGACAAACCCGTACGGGTCGGGTAAAACAGATTGACTGCCGCTGCCGCAAGCAAGTATTACTTCATCGCCCATAAGATGCGAGCCGTCGTCGCACAGCACGCAATACCTGCCGTTTTTGCGCGACATATTAACCGCGGTTTTTCCGCACAAAATCTTTGCGCCCAAATGCTCGCAAGCATATCTCAAACAGTCCACAACGCTGTTTGCATTGTCTGTAACGGGATAAACTCGTCCGCTTTGGTCGGCATAAGTATATATACCTATACTTTCCAAAAACCTTAGGCAATACTGGGGAGTAACGGCAGAAATTATCCGCCGAACAAGCGCGCTGTCGTTGTAACACTCGTGCGTAACATTGAGATTGCATATATTGCATCTGCCGTTACCCGTCACGGATATTTTTTTGCCGACGCGCGAATTTTTTTCAATTACGGTGACGCTGTCGTTACACCTTAAAAATGCTATTGCACAAACAAGTCCGCTCATTCCGCCGCCGATAATAACTTTGTTCAAGAGAACCTCTCCTTATTCTTTTGTTAAATTGTACATCTATTGCGCGTTTAAGTCAATCGATAAGACAATCGTATACTCGCCGCAAAATGCTTGACTCGGAAAGGACGGTGACGCTGCGCATATCGGCGCGTATGCCGTATATTTGCATTTGTGACGTTGACAAGGCGCGGGAGACCGCCATAAGCGGCTTTAAATTTTCCGTATTGTGCAATACAGTTGTGACAAATTTGCCGTCGTAGACCTTTTCCGATATTCCCAAAATTTGTTTTTCTCCGCCGGCGTAAGTAATAAGCGTGCCGTAATCGTAAGGACACAGTATATTGCGCACGTTTATCGGTATACCCTTTTTCATTGCGGGTTTTACCGCGTCGGGACACAGTACGTTTGCCCCGCGCCGTGCAAGAAAATACACATCGGCATAACTCATACATCTGACCGTAGATACACCGCTTATTTTGCGCGGGTCGGCAATGCAAAATCCGTTGACGTCAGTCCAATTTTCGTACAAATCGGCATTCAGCGCGTTGGCGACTATCGCTCCCGTAGTGTCGCTTCCTCCCCGCGTGAAAGTATATCTGTTTCCCGCCGAATCGCCGCCGTAAAACCCGCCCATAACAAAACGTCCGACGCGGTTGTATGCGTGCCGTAAGTTTCGGACTGTATTGGCAAAAGATAACTTTCCGCCCTCAAAACTCATGGTTTCCGCCGCCTCCACATAGGCGTAGCCCAAATATTCCGCCATAATTTTGGCAGACAGTTCTTCGCCTTTACTCGCAGTATATGCCGCGTCGTGACGTGCAGTAATATCTTGCAGAGTTTGCGCGAGCAGTTTGTCTACGGTCGTGCCGATGTGGCACGCGGCGGCAAGTTTGCGGTATTTATGCTCTATCGCGAAAAATTGCGACACATTCGGCAAAGACGACTGCAATGCCAACAGTCGGTCTGTTACTTTGATGTCTCCGCTGTAATTGCTGCCCACCGCAGAAACAATTACTGCGCCATAGTCGCCTTGTTCCACTATCTGTTTGACTTTGCTTACATTGTGCGGCGTCATACACGTTCCGCCGAATTTTGCTACTATCACACGCTATTATATGACAAAAACCGACGGCGATTGCAAACATATGCGCCTATAAGCGCAAAATAAATGCCGAACTATAAGTTCGGCACTGCTATATGTTATTATTCAATCAAACTAAATTTCCGGCGTAAGCCAAACTGACTACCGTAATTGCGGCGGCAAGCGCGGCAAACAATATACTTGACCAATTTTTTCTTAAATACTCGGTGAAAAAGTACTTTATTTTTTGCCCGAATGTTCTTTTCATTCAATGCTACCTCCCCAAATAGTTTCTTCCTCATCGCGACCAGTCATACGGAAGGCGTTTTCCAAAATGCGGTTTAGCATATCGGCGTCCAAATAACGCTTAATCTTTCCGTCGTGCATTGCGGAAATTATACCCGTTTCTTCGCTCACAACAATTGCCGTGAGAGAAGGCACAACTTCCGAAATACCGATTGCAGCGCGGTGACGCGTTCCGAACTCTCTTGGCAACGCGATGTTCTGCGTAAGCGGAAGATAACATCCGGCAGCCACTACCGTATTTGCAGATATTACCACTGCTCCGTCGTGAAGCGGAGTTCTCGGAAAAAACAGCGTCTCCAACAATTCGCTTGTGACCCCTGCGGAAATCTTTGTACCGCTTTCCAAAATACTGTCCGAAAGATTGTCGGCAATAAGTATCAATGCGCCCGTGTTGCTTTTGCTCATATGCTGGCACGCGCGCACTATTTCGCGGGCTGCCTTGGCAAGGTCGTCTCTGCCGAGTATCAATGCATTGTCGTCCTTTGCGTGTTTCTTCCACGAACGGCGGAAAAGGTCTCTGCGGAAATCCTCCGAGAACATAACAACATTTATCAGCGTAATGGCACAGAAAATAAAGTATACACAGAAGCGATAATTGGGAACATTTAAAAACGCACAGCCGAAAAGAGCGACTACCGTAAGCATTTCAAAGTAGACGAGCCAAGACAAATTACGTTTCTTGGCATAACGAAACACTACGTAATAAAGGTAGTAAACAAATAAAAATTCCAATGCAACGCCGATATAATACAATGGGTCGGCGCTTTCAAAAAACTTCCTAATGTACTCCGCCATATTTATTCTCCGTTTATTATAATACTATATATTTTAAAAAAAATAAAGCAAAATAAAATGTTTTGACGATAAAAAATTTATTTTTTTGCAATTTAAAGCAAATTTTGGAATAAATATACAAATATCTAAAAGTAAAATCGGGAGAATCGGTATGAAAATCGCTATACTCGGCTACGGCAACTTGGGCAAGGCACTTGAAAAAGCCATCGAAAACGACAATGAAATGCAACTTACGGCAATATTTTCACGTCGCAAATCAGACATGAAAAAGTACGTTGACGCGGTGGATATCCAAAACTACGCAGGGCAGATAGACTGTTTGGCAGTTGCTTTGGGCAGTTACGAAGATACGCTTCCGTTTATGTCGCAAATCGGCGGAATGTTCAATACCGTAGACAGTTTTGACAATCACAAACTAATAGAAAAGTACAAATCCGCACTTGACAAATCCGCAAAAGACTGCAGAAAAACGTCGGTGATTTCCGTAGGCTGGGACCCCGGTATAATGAGTCTTGTGCGCGCTATGTTTTCCGCGTACCCCAATGAACGCACGGCGGTATTTTGGGGGAAAGGAATATCTCAGGGGCACAGTAATGCCATACGCACGCTAAAAGGAGTAACGGACGCCGTTCAATACACCGTTCCCGATGAAACGGTTGTAAGCCAAGCACTGAAAGGCAACATCGCCGAAACAGACTTTGCCGCTACGCATAAGCGCATTTGCTATGTATCGGCAGAAGGCGACAAACACGAAATCGAGCATTCGATAAAGTCAATGCCCGATTATTTTGCCCCCTACCGAACGGAAGTAATATTTACGTCAAAGGAAGAAATTGCCCGTATGAAAAAAGATATGTCGCACAAAGGCGTTGTAGCCACTTCAAACAGCGTAGCAAACATGACGTTTACTCTAAACGCTTACAGCAACCCCGATATAACAGCCCACACTATGCTTGCCTACGCCAAAGCGGCGGTAAAACTTAATGCACAGGGCGTTTACGGTGCGTTGGACTGTCTTGACATACCTCTTAGGTACATAGCAAATAACAGTATGATTTAGCCTAATGTCTAATACCTTGCCACGACGTTGCAGTTATCTGGCAAAGAAGATATATCTACGCTTTGGAAACAAGTTACTCCGTCAACAAACATACATGGCGAGGCGCTTTTTTCAAATACGACATTTACCGTTTTGCCTCCAAGCGTCAACTTCAACTGCTCGAATCCGCCGTTTTTGACGCCTGCGGGTTTTACGCACAAACGGTTTCCGCAAATCGAAACACCGTAAAGATTTTCCAATTGAGATATATAATACCAAACTTTCGGCACCGCAGTTGCATTGCACAAATCTTTTAGCCGTTCGATAGACGGGTAATTCATCTCCACCGCACCTATTGCCTGCGCATAAGCATACAGATGTTTGTCAGAAACTATTTGTTTCTTCAAATTGCCGTATTCTATCAATGTGTCCACCTTATCGATATTGAGAGCAACGAGTTTTTTGAGAAGCAATGCCTTGACGCAAATTTGTTTGCCCGATGCCTCGCCGAATGCGGCGCACTTTATTTGCGGCAAGTATTCGCCCAGCAGTTTTCTGTCCCCTGTTACCGTCGCGTAATATGCAGCAGCAAGCGGAAGGGAAAATACGTCCTTGTACTCGACGACTTTGCCGTTTGCCGAATAATACTTGCAATATCCATCCTGCATTTCGCCGTCTGCCAGATACTGCGCCACGAAATCCGGATTGGTGTACGTAACGGCGGCAAGAGTCAGCGCATCTGCCGCAATCAAGCGGTTGGCAATGCAAAAGACGTTCTTGCCGTTGACGTAATTGAGATAGGTAGAAAGCAAACTTTCGGAAATTACCGGACGACTGCGCGGCATCGGCGACAGCGAACAAACAGAGCATTTGACGGTTTCTGCGGAAGCAAAACAAATTGCAAGGCACTGCCCCGCGGAGATGTCGTTTGACAGTTTGTAACGCAAACGCTCGCCGTTGCACTCTATTGCGTTGGTAGTAAAACTTTCCACAACAGTGTCGCACGTTATGCGGAATTTACGGCTCTTACTCAATACGTCAAAGCCTTGCGTCGTCCTAACGACAACGCTTTTTTCCTCAAACGGCATCAACCACAAAATTTTACCCTTTTTGTTTAACGATATTGTATAATTTTTCGCTTTATCATGCTCTATTACCACCCTTGCCGACTGACTTTGGTATGTTATGCCGCGCGTTTGCAAAGAAAATCTGCCATAGTTTAATTTGTCTATTTTGCCTGTACTAAGCAAATACAGCGAATCTCCGCCAACGCCGAATACAAAGCCTTGGAGTACGGTTGCGGCGTTGCCTGCCGCGTCTATAAATGTGGAAACGGCATCTCCGTATCTGTACGTATAGTTGGCCTCCACCGCCCGAGGACTTTCGATACTCTTTCCTTCGTACAAGTTATTGGCGGAAGTTATGTTGGTCTTTTGCGAATACAACCGTCCTTCCGCAAACTCGTCCTCGTATATATTGGCGCGGCAGTACCCCACGCGAGTCAAAGAGTCAATCTCTTGCGAAAGTTCTGCAATATCCGAAGCGTACAGCGTTACGCAGGTAAATGAGTCCGAAGCGCGCGCTGCAATATTCTGTTCAAACGATATGCAAAGTTCCGTTTCGCCTCCGCAGGAACGGTATTTGCATACGGCAGGAACAAGTGTATTGTTTTTGACAACGGCAAATGCAACATAATGGGAATTTGCTCCGCCTACGCCTGCGCAAAACGCACCGTCAAGCGAAAAATAATCGCCGCCTTTAACCGAGGCGGTAATTTTGAATGTAAAAGTTGTTGCGTTTTCCGACGGGTTAACCGCAAAATATCTGCGGTATTCGCCCGTTTTACGAACAAAATACTGACTGTATATATCCAATGTTTTGCGGCGCGCGCAAAAATTAGCAGTTGCTCTGCCGAATTTGTATTCGGTAAATG
>JAMPHX010000052.1 GCA_023663205.1 Corallococcus sp.
CTGTATGAAAAAATATAGCAAGGGCAAGCCCTTGCTATACGTTGTATTTTATCGGATGTCAACGGTCAGTTTGTACCGCTTGCGTAATCGGGGAAATATTCCGTCTTTGCCCAAGCAGGCAAATACTGAATATAATCGCGGAACACAAAAACTTTGCTTTGGTGCAACTTGAAGTTTTCTTCGCCCGTCACCCTGTTTTCAAAGTCTTTGAGAGTTTCGTTCCAAACTCCCTTTCCGTCCGTCTTTGTAAGGTCGTAATACCCCTTGACGGCAGTGCTTCCCTCAAACGTAAAGTTGTTTTCGCCGTAAGAGGTAAACTTCATCGTGCCGTTTACCGCATTCCAATATACGTTGAGATTTACCGCTATATTGGGCGCTTTGTAAATGCGTTCGATAGTTTCCGCATGAGGATGTCCGCTGGCAGCGTTCAAATTGTACGTTACGTTTTTGAGAGGTCCTTTCCACGGCTCGCCGTAGTTGCTCGCACGCGCAGCCGAAATTGCAACGGCTTTGGGATTTAGCATATCGAGCAATTCTTGCGAATTGGAGCCGCCAGAACCGTGATGGGACGCTTTGTACAAAGTAACTTCAGGCAAACTTTCCTTTTTCATCAAATCCTTTTCCGCAGCGGTAGTCAAATCTCCCGCCGTGAAGAACTTGAACTGCTTGTAGGTAAATATCGTTGCCAGCGAATGCGGATTGGACGCCTCGCCTTCGGTATTCAAAATGTAATTGCCCGTATTCAATACGTCCACATACAGTTCGGAAGTAAGGTAATAACGGTTTGTTGCGCCGCCTACTTGATTTGCGCAATCGTACGCGGAATGGTACTGCATACCCTTTTCGGTATACTTCTCGCGGGTGGCAAGCACGTGTCCGGAACCTACTCCGCCGTAATCTATCATAAGCGAAATATCTTCGATACCCGCAAGCGCGGCGCCGATACCTTCTATGTGGTCGCCGTCGCTGTGCGAAACCATAAATACGTCCAAACGCCTATCCGCAACTTTTTCCGTCAATAACTGAGAAGTGTATTGCCCGTCCTCTGGATAGCCGCCGTCAATCAAAATTTCGACGTTGCCCTTTTTGATAAATATCGTATCGGAATAAATACGGTGCATTTCCATAAAGTAGACTTCTATCGGCTCGTCTTTACCTTCGTTGCCTACAAATATTGGGTCGTCGGCGCTTTTGCCGCTGCCTACTGCCGTTTGTTCCACCTTTTCTTTTGCATTTACAAATATACTGTCGCTTATGCCGCGGCCGTCATTTGCAAGCGTCGCGGTAATAATGGTTGTACCTTCGCCTTTTACCGTCATTACGCCGCTGTCGGCTATCTCCGCCACGCTTGTCTTGGACGATTGCCAATGTACGGCAGGGGCGGATTCGTCATCCGCCTTTACCGCAAGAGTAATAACGTCGCCGACAAGTACGTTTAGTTCATTAACGCCGTAGCCGTCTTTTGTAATATCTATCGATGTAATATTGGCGTTGGGAGTACAGGCAACCGCCGTCACCAAACACGCAATCATTACAACCGAAACGATTAACGATAACGCTTTTTTCTTCATAAAGTTTTACCTCTGTTACAAGACGTTATCAAAACAATTTGAGATTGTCGATATTTACGCGCTGTCCCGTGCCTTCCACTACGCTTACGGCCACGGTTTTCTCCCCCGCTTCGGGAATTGCAAATCTGTATGTTTCAAGCGTATAAGAATCTACGCTTATAACAAATCCCAAATCAACCCAATCGGTTGCATCTTTCATTTTGTATTCTATTTTCAGGCAAATACCCAATTGATTTGTGCCGTATACGGCAGTATCGAATTGAATGTAACTGTAATCGCCCGCAGTAGTAAGTTCTACTCTGCCTGCGCCGCCCTTTGTCGCATATTGCATTCTGAATGCAAGCGTGCCGGTTTTGCGGTCACTACCGTCGCCGCCTATCATGGTGTTTTTCAAATGCCAATTGCACTTGGGCGTACCCAATTCGATATCGCCTTCATCATAACTGGGTTTTGTGGGCGATTGTCCGTATTGTCCCGGCGCTTCGGCGTCTTCCAAATCCATAGTTACAAGGGCGGCGCGCGTAAATTCCTTTCCTGCGATGTTTACCTTAAAATCTTTGGTAGATGTAACGGATGTTTCCGTCTTGTGGCTTACGGTTGCCGTCAAAGTTACCACCGTATCGGTTTGAGGATGAGTTACCGCTCCTGCATTTGTTACAATAGCGATATTGGAACTTGCCCAAGTAACGGTTACGTCGCCGAACATAGCGGAAGTTGTCGCTAGGTCTATTGTGTTTTTGTCTGCCGATACAAAAGACATAACTCTAAGTGCGTCCTTTACAATAGCAACTTGGTCTGCGGCAGATGCTTCCTGTACGGAAAACTCGGACGTTTTGAAAATCAATATTTGAGGAGATTTGACGCTTCCGTTTCCGTAATGAGTCATTACTCCCGTAAAACTAATTTCCACGCCTGCCACTGCTTTGGAGAAAATTTCGTTTGCTTTTGCAAACTCATCTTCGCCCATATTGGCAGGGTCTATTCTGAGATTGGTTGATTTTTCTCCTATTTCTACGCTTACGTTATAACCTTTGGTTGCGCTGACTGTGGGCGCGGTTGTGAGCGTTGCCGTTCCCGTAACTACCGCGCCGTGATACGGATACATTTCATCGGCGGAAGAAACGTCTTTGCCTGTCAAATCAACGGGAGTAAATGACATGGTTTCAGTCAGTTCATTGCAATACTCTACCGTTTTTACTTCGTGCGCGCCGGTGCGGTATACGGTCTTTACGCCGCCTACGGCATACGCTTTACCTACCGTCACGGGAAATTCGGTAGAATTCTGTTCAAACACGTAAAATGCATCTTCGCCGTTTTGCAGATAATACGATACCTTGCCTTCGCCCGCATCGAGAAGGTAAGTTACAACGCCCTTGACTTTGATGTAAGTATCGTTTGCTGCGGCAATGTAATCGTTATGCGTGCTGAACGGCATGGATTCGTAATCGGTAGAAGGCTCAGTCGCCCCCCCCGACGCAGAAACGGTTATATTGAGATAAGCGCTTATATTTATATCTTGTCCGTCGACGGTGCCTGTTACAAATGCCGTTATTTTTACCTTGCCTTCCGCAATGCCCTTTACAAGACCGTTTTCGACAGTTGCGATTTCGGGGTTTTCGGACTCCCATTTGCTGATAATCTGCGAAGCGCCTTCAGGCAAGACGGTTGCGGTTATTTTGAGAGTATCGCCGACTTTTACGGAGGTAGCATTGCCTGCGGTTGTAAGTATGATTTCCTCGGGTTTAACTTGCTGTTTTGCCGCCTCGTTTATTACAAGAGCAAACGTCTTGGAAACGGTGGGCGTTGCAACGCTGGTTGCAGTAATAGTTACGTTTCCCTTTGCTTTTGCCGTAACCAAACCGGTTGCGCTTACCGAGGCTTTTCCCTCATCGCCCGACTTCCAAGTGACGTCCTGCGAGACGGTTTCCGGAAGCACCTTTGCCGTCAACTGCAAAGTTTTGCCCTCGTCGATTTCGGTTACGTTGCCTTGCGAAGTAATTGTTACGGAAGTCGCTTGTTCGTCTGGTGTGCAACCGAAGGCAAACAACGCTACCATAGCCAACGCAAAACAAGTCAAATAAACTAATAGCCTTTTTTTCATTTTCCTTCTCCTTTTTGTTATTTGCGCCAATCGGGGGGGGAGAAAAATCGGTTTTGCGGTTAAACAAAGCATTTTCAAGACACAGTGTTCTTGCGCAGAATAATTCTTTTCTTTTTTTATACTTCGGCGCATACGGAACTTTTAATTCCGTTACAAAAATATTATAACAAAGAATCGAAATAAATCAATAGGATTTTGCAATGCTGTTTTATAAAAAAATATTGTTCTGCGGTGTTCGCCATTAAACCGCGCAGCCATACGGCTTAAACCGATGTTTGGGCACTTGCGCACGCAAACCGTAATACGGGTTCTGCTTTGACCGCATAAATTCCGCAAAATAGACAAAATCCAACTTTTTGTACCTAATTTGTACCCGAATTTCAGCCAAACCACAACATATAGTGGTTCTTTTGATGTGTCTTTATAGGACAAAAATGCTGTCTTTCCAAAAGGCAGAGAAGGGTTGCAGATTGCGTTCTTTTAAGTGCGAGCGCGACGGGAGTTTACACAGACGTAAATGACCAAGCGCGAGACACGCAAAAAGGGCGCAAGATGCGCCCTTATATGCCTTTTGGCGGAGAGAACAGGAGCATACAAAAAGGCTTATTCCCAACCATTTGTAACTATTTTACGCATATTTTTGCGGTTTTAACCATTTAAAACCATTATCAATATGTTATTAACTATTGCGCTGTACCTATTTGTGTACCTACTTTTTTCAACTTCCAACCCTCGAAACGGTCAAGGAAATCTATTACGCGCAAATAGTAATCGCGGCGCGTCTGCGTAACGAGTTTAATGCCCGTGTGCATAGAAAAGAAAATTGCCGAGGCTGTGATGCCCAACCAATAAAGCAATTTAACCACAATGTCTATAACCGACACACTTGCCGTTACGCTTAACATTACAGGTATTATCGGCGTAATTGCCGAAGTAAGTCCCTTAAACAAAACCGCAAGCCGTTCGTGCGCCTGCTCGTGATTGGTTACGTCATAGCGCAAAGACACTTTAACGGTTGTAGTTATTTCCGTCGGATTTATCGGATGCACCGTTCGCCGCGCTTTGCTCTCTATTTTAGCCACCTTTACTCTAATTTTATCGGAAAATTTGGCACGATACATTTTGTCGTCCCAAAGCATATAATTGACGTCAAATGCTTGCACTTTCCGAGTAATATAAGCAATTATGTTTTCTTCCGTTGCTACTTTGCAAAAAGCGTCTAAGTCCGCAAACAATTCGGGCTTAGCCACTGCCGTCATTTTGTCATTGGCAACCTTTTGTACAGACTTATATTTTTCGTTTTCCGTCCCGCGCTTTTTGCCCTCGGGCAGCCACAACGCTACCATAAGTAATTGCACAATCACGCCCGTAGCAAACTGTACCCAAAATTCTTTTGTGGAAAAATCCACATTGACGTCAATGGTAACGCACATTACTATAAGCATTGCTATTATCAACAACGCTGTCAATATTATGGATGCGTAATCGCTTATTTTATTTGGTATTTTCATTTACCTGTTCCTCCAACTTTTTGTTGTCTTTCAATTCCTTTAATTTCAAATTCAATTGCTTTTGCTTGTCCGCGTATTTAAACAGGGGCGTTGCACCTAAGTTAGCCGCAAGCCCCACTATCGATATTACAAACATTTGGTCAACAAAGTATTTTGCAATGAGCGACGCGCACAGGATTATCGCCCACGCCGACACCGCCGTCGAATTGTCGAACATCTCCGCTATCTTTTTGCGGAACACGGTCAGCGACACAATAACCGTCAGTATCAATGCAAGACCTACCGACATCTTGGTTTCTTCCATTATCTGCTCCGGAAACATTATGCACGCCGTTACTATCGGAATGCCGAGCGACGCAAAATACGCCCCTATTTCGCTAATCCAATACTTTTGCGAATATGTAAGTTTCTTCATCGTTCACCCCTTAAAATCTCGCCACTACCGCCGTATCTTCCGCAATCGCAGTTGTTTCCTTTTCTTCCGATAACTTGTCCGCAACTTCGACTACAACCGCCGTAGCCGTTTCCACAGCCTTTACCGCGTCATTTGCCGCGCTTGCCAACTTGTCGTACTCCGCTTTGTACGCCGTTATCTTTTCCCGCACAGTTACCGGCAAATCCGACAGCAACAATGTTTCGCTCAATACGCACATCAATACGTCTAATTTTGACGCCAATTCCTTAATTTTGCCGTCCTTTTCTTTGCTGTCGGCAAGTAACTTTTCATTGCTCTTTACAAGTTCGGCGACTTGCCCGTCGGTAGCCGCGGCGCTCTTGGCGGTCGTTTGAGATTGCCTCGAAATAGTATTAAATATGGCAAGCAAAAACGCGCCCAACGACAAATTAAAAGTTGCAAGTATTTCGTTTAAATATGTCTTTAAAATCACAATCACCTTTTGCGCTTTCGTCAGTTCCGCCCCTTCTTCCGCTTCGGGCATTTCCATAAGCCCTATTACCGCGACGGCGACAAGCAATACGGCAAGTATCACCGCCAATATTTTGCTGAATGTTTTCATTTTTCTTCCTCCTTGAATTTTAATATCGTAAATTTGCCTTTTTCAAGACTGCCGACCTTTGCAGCAGTCAGTCCCGTTTGTTCTTTTAACCGCTCTATTTCCTCTTTTAACGCCGACACTTCGCTCACAAACGCCTTTATTGCCGTTTGGTAAAATGCCCTTTCCGTCAACAATCGGTCGTCCTCGTACCCCGCAACGTGCGGTAAACGGTACAATGTTTCCACCGTGTAGCGTTTGACCGTTTTCCCCTCCTCCGTCTGTTCGTGCAATTCGCAAACATTAACATCCGCAAGCACGTCGCGTGGAACGGTAAGACGTTTGTCCTCAAATACAAAAGCGGCACCGTTGACTGTCAGCACCGCTTTATTTTTGATTCGCCCTCTGTCTACAAGTTCTACGTCCAAATCTTCGTTGTCGTATATAACTACCTTGCCCGGCGAAAAATACGCCGATACTTCCCGCAATTTAAGTTTAGTCTTCATCGCCGCTCTCCTCGCCGAATGCGTTATCGAACAACTCTTCCAACTCATCCGTCGGAATTTTTATGCCGAGTTCTTTCGCCGCGCTAAGCAATCCTATAAGCGCATGATTAAACTCGTCGCCCATTATCTCGTACAAATGCGCTTTTACCTTGTCTTGCTCGGGTACGCCCAAATCCTTGTACATCGACAAATAAGTTATAAGCGTTTCCACTTCGTCTTTTGCTACGTTAAGCCATGTTATTGTTTCATTCATAGTTATTCTCCTTTTTTATTTTAACGCGTATATAGCGCGTTCGAGTTCGTCCAAGTAATCCACGGGCATTGCGCCGTCGTGGATTTGCTGCACTGTCTGTTTCTGCTTCTTTGTAAGCGCAACTGTGTTGTTTTGCAAAATAAACAGCAAGTACGCCACGTGATACAAATTCTTTGTCAGTTTCGTCCCGTCGTTTATGCACGCAAGCACGCTTTTATCAAAGTTCAACGCTTTGTTCTCGACAATCCACTTTAACAACTCCACATACTTTGACCGTTGTGCCAATACGCTGTACTTTACCGGAAAGTCCTGCCCTATAATCTCCGCGTCGTACTGGTAACTTACTATATACGTCGGCACTGTTTCGTGCGTGAACTTTCGCTCGAAGTTCATGTAACTGTCAAGATTTGCTTTGGTTTTGTAAAAGCAATCTTCGCCGTTCTCGTATTTGTGGACGCAACTGTCCGCGTCGTCGCCCTCTGTCAGTACAACATAATCCGCGTCTTTGGGGTCGCTTAGCCCAAGCAGGCAACTGCCTATCAAATATTTTTCCATACTTACCTCCTTATGCCGTATAAATGTTCAAAACAACGCTTTCGCTTGCGTCGCTTGACAATGCCAATACAATTGTTCCGGCAGTCGCTATACCGTTTACAGACCCCGCGTCGCCTGCGCCTGCACGCGTCTGCTTTCCGTCAAACACCAATGACAGTCCTGTCCCGTTTTTGTACACGCTGCCTTTTAAGTCATACGCTCCGATTGAGTTGGTGCCGCCCGACCATGTTACGGTAAGCGCGCCGTTGTCCTCTATTTCCGTACTTACTACAAACAACGCGTAGAATCCGTTTGCAAGCGCCGATGTTACATTGACTGTGTAACTGTTACCCGCGCTAAGCGTCACTACCTGTCTGTTAAGCGTGCCTGCATAAGTTCCCGTCACCCCGAAGATATTTACACCGCTTTTGATGTTACCCGCAACCAAATCCGCGTCGCCGTTTACCGTTACGCTCGACAAACCGTCATACCCGCTATCGGGCGTAACTGTTTGCGCAGTTGCTCTCGGCGTTACCGTCTTTGTTTGCAGCACAGGCTCGCTCCCCGTCGGTATACTTGCTATCTCGGCGGAGAAGTCCTGCGGGTTTATTGCGCCCGAAGTCTGCTTTTTTGCCCGTATTGCGTCCGCCACGTCCGTCAAAAAGTCCGTCAAGTTATTTGTCTTGCTCATAGTCTTTCTCCTTACACTGGCGTGTTAAGCGTTGTTGTTATTGCTGTCGCTATTGCCGCATTAACGTCGCTTATAAGCGCAACTGTTCCCGTCGCGGCAGGAAACTTTACTTCGAGTTCTTCGTCATACTCGGCGGCTGCAACCGTAAGCCTCACTCCCGATTGCGTTGCGATTGCCCCGTTTGTAAACAGTATACCGTTTGTTCCCTCTACGCGAACACCGCCGTTGTACATTTGCTCCGCAGAGTACACCTTCGTTGCCGCTATCTCCTGCTCGGTGTCCGTTGTTACAAATTTGCTCGTATCGGGCGCAGGACCTTGCGGACCTTGCGCTTGTACTCCGCTGTCTACATACTGCGCGCTTTCCTTGTCCCATTCGTACCAGTTGCCGTTTTCTCCTATATACGGCGGGTAACTGTTTTTGCTTGCCGCTGCCGCCGCGTCCTTTGCTTCCTCTGTCGCATTGGTTGACGTAAGATACAGCGACACAATGTCAAGGTCCGTCGGCGTACTTCCGCCTGCGCCCGCAAGACTGTTGTTTACGGTAAACTCGTACACCCCGCTTGTTGCAATTGCATCGTACACGGTCGGATTGCTTGTATCGGGTACTTCGCGGATTTCGAGCGAAAAATACCACGCTCCCGCGTTCGCCAATACCGCCTGCGGTATTGCTATGTAATACTCGTACGTTTCCGTATTGTCCTGTTCCACCGTTACGCTGTTGCCGTCCGCCACCTCGCACGTGCTGTTTTTTGCCGTTGACAGCCGTTGTGCCAAAAGCAGCGAGTCGGTCTTGACGCTTGCTTTTAAAATGTCATTCGTGCTTGCAAACGTAACCCACAGCGTCTGTGTCGGCGACAGTTTGCTTGTCGGGCGCACAACCAATTGATTGTACATATAACTGT
>JAMPHX010000053.1 GCA_023663205.1 Corallococcus sp.
TACCGATAGCAACAAGTTTACGCAAAGCCTGAGACATCAAACGCGCTTGCAGTCCTATGTGCGAATCCCCCATATCGCCTTCCAACTCTGCTTTGGGAGTAAGTGCCGCAACAGAGTCAACTACAATCAAATCGATTGCGTTGCTTCTTACGAGGTAGTCGACAATTTCCAACGCTTGCTCGCCGTTGTCCGGTTGCGATAAGTAAAGTTCATCAAGATTGATTCCCAAATTTGCAGCATATACGGGATCCAATGCTTGTTCCGCATCTATAAAAGCCGCTGTACCGCCCATCTTTTGCACTTGAGCAATCACATGCAAAGTAACGGTAGTCTTACCGGAAGATTCGGGACCGTATATTTCTACTATTCTACCGCGAGGCAGACCGCCGACACCGAGAGCCAAATCCAGTGTTATACATCCGGTTGGAATTACCTCAATCTGACGGGTAGCGGCAACCGAACCGAGTTTCATAATAGCGCCTTTACCAAATTCTTTTTCGATTTGTAAAATTGCTTGTTCTAATGCTTTCTTTTTTTCATCTGTCATTGTTCTGCTTCTCCATATAATAATTTATTTTGTCTTTATAGCCTTCAACAGCAGGTATAGCGCACTGTTGGTTGCTTGCATACGTATTTGTTCTCTATTGCCCTGAAAGATATTTTTAAATACCCTGATGCCGTGAGGTGACCCTATTGCTATATAACACAGTCCAACAGGCAATCCGCGCTCGGCAGTCGGGCCGGCATAGCCTGTTGTTGCAATCGAAAAGTCGACGCCGCTTTTCAATAAATTTTTTGCCATTTCGCGGGCTACTTCATTTGAAACGACACCGCATCTGTCAATCAAATGTGGATTTATTCCAAGTCTTTTGCATTTGGACTCTACCGTATATGTAACCACACCTTCAAACAACACTTTGCTGGCACCGGGAACTTCCACTAATTTGTCGGTAATTAGCCCTCCCGTTAAAGATTCTGCCACGGCGACGCGCTTGTGAATACTTGTAAGTAAATTTACCACAAGGTCTTGCAACTTGCAATTGGAGTCGGCATACAAATAATCTCCGAAATCTTTCTTTATGGCATTATCAAAAGCATTTATCATTTGCCGTCCTGCCGATTGCTTAAAAGTGACAGTCAAATTCGAATCCAAATAATCGTCGGTTTCGCATTTGTAACTGACAAATTTGGAATTACTGAATTTTTCTATTCTATCCAAAATATCCGATTTGGATAATGCAAAAATTTTGTAGTTATTTACCGAACACTGCGGATAAATTTTATACACTGCTTTTTCGATATATGTTTTGTAAATAATATCTACAATTTCGAGCGAGTCAGGCAGAATAAATACGGAAACCTTGTTGTATTCGCCGTAACAAGCATTTTGAGTCGCATCTATTATCGAATAATGCACAAAGTTTTCAGGCAATGCGCAGACCTTATCAAGCACATATTGAGGAGGCAAGGGTTGATTTGTGTCGGCATAGTACTTTTCAATACTCTTTTCGGCATGTTTGTCATAAAACATAGGAACCGAAAAACATTCGGCAAACTGTCTTTTGAGTTCGGCTGTTTTGCCCACAAACAATATAATATCCGATGTTTTCATTGCCATAGAACTTTGTGCATTTACGGCATCGTTTCCGTTTGCAACAATAACGGCAATGTCTATCAAATTTGCGGACAATTTGTCACGCAGATACCGCGTGGCGGCATAGTACTCTTGTGAGATAATGGATATCATTTGTCGGATTCCTCACCGGCGAATACGTTTTTGTTTTGAATAAGATAGATAATTCCCGACACTATTGTCATTATCGTGGCAAGCACAAAAGCGACAATGGCAATCCACCACATTACGTTATAGAAAGATTCGGGCAAAATTGCGTCTAAATCTCGCGCTTTCAATATAATAAGAGCGGGCAACGCGATATCTTGCAAAACTGTTTTGACTTTCCCGAAAACATTTGCAGCAACAACTTTTCCTTTGGCAGCGGCAATTTGTCTTATGGCGGAAACCAGCAACTCCCTGCCGATAATAACCGCGGCACAAACCGCCAACAGTATATACGACCATTCAAAATACGTATTTTTCAATGCGTCGGTTGCAACTACGGCAAATAACGCGGCGCAAACCAGTAATTTATCTGCAATAGGGTCAAGCAGTTTGCCCAAATCTGTCACCAAATTTCGTTTGCGGGCAATATATCCGTCTAAAAAATCGGTAAATGCCGCCAATACAAAAACCGCAAATGCAGCATATGGGGCAAATGCAAACGGCAAGAAGTATAAAGCCAAAAATATCGGAATCATCGCAATACGAAGCAATGACAATTTGTTCGGTAAATTCAATTTACTTTATCTCCTATTAAATCGTATTCGAGCGCATCGGTAATTTTAACTTTTACAAAACTACCCGCGCTTAAAGGTGTTTTGGAATTGATATAGACATTTCCGTCGATTTCAGGTGCCATAAATTCAGTTCTGCCGAGATAAACGTATGAATCTTTGTTGTTTTCGACAAACTCATCTACAATGCACTCGTAAATTTTTCCTAAACAAGCACAGTTGAGTTCTCGCAAAATTTTCGATTGTATTTCGTAAAGTTTGCGCACTCTGCTGTTTTTCGTACGGGTAGATATTTGATTGGGAAATTTTGCCGCCGGAGTACCGTCTTCGCGTGAATATGCAAAAAATCCTACGTTACGTAATTTGTATTTTTTCAAAAATTCCGCTACTTCACAGTGTGCTTCCAATGTTTCTTGCGGAAATCCGCAAATGAATGTAGACCTTACATATATTTGCGGTTTAATGTCGGCTATTTTTTCAAATAAGTTGCAAATCTGAGATTTTACCGCGCGTCTGTTCATATTCTTTAAGACACCGTCGTTTATGTGTTGTAACGGAATATCTATATATTTTGCCACTTTGTTGTTGTTTGCGATTTCATACAACAATTGGTCGGTAACTAATTCGGGATAACAATACAGTAATCTAATCCAATGTATACCGTCTATTTCCGACAATTTACGTATCAATTCCACTAACATTATTTTACGGTAAATGTCTTTGCCGTAATTGGTAACGTCTTGCGCTACCAAAATAATTTCTTTTATGCCCGACTTAGCCAAATTGACCGCCTCGTCAACAATATCATCCATAGGTCTGGAACGATAATATCCGCGAATATGCGGAATCAAACAGTATGAACAAAAGTTATTGCAACCGTCGGCAATTTTTATGTAAGCATAGTGACTTGGGGTAGTAAGTACTCTGTCACCTGCCGTAATGCATTTGGAATTTTCCGTAAGTATTTTTTGTCTATGTTGAAGCGATTTTTCTATAATTTCAACAATATTGTCATAATCGTTAGTTCCTATCACGCAATCGGCTTCGGTCAAATGTTCAAAAACTTCTTCGCCGAACTTTTGACCGAGACATCCTGTAACAATCAAACATTGACAATTACCGTTTGCTTTGTACTCGGACATTTCCAATATGGTGTCTATCGATTCTTTCCGCGCTGCCTCGATAAAGGCACAGGTGTTTACGATGAGTATATCCGCTTCCAACGGATTATTTACTATTTGATATCCGGCTGTTTTCAACTTCGCCAGCATACACTCGGTGTCCACTCTGTTTTTGTCACAGCCGAGAGATACTACGCCTACTTTTTTTGTCATACGTCAATCTTCCTGTTCGGGGAATAGTCTGTCTAAATCTTCCAAAGACACCAGCACCCGTCTCGGTTTTGAGCCGGTTTCGTTTGCGGGCAATTCTTCAACGTAGCCGAGTGTTTGTAATGTTTCGAATATCTTTCCTGCACGGTTAAATCCGACGTTCAGCGAGCGCTGTATCGAAGCAATAGATGCTTTACCGCCGTTACGTTCCAACCAAAATTTCAACGCTTTCTTGCAATACGGGTCAATTTGCGTTTCCTTGGGTGCATCGCCCTTGCTTGGAGTCGGTTCTTCGACTGGCACTTGCTTGGAAACGAATATTGCATTTGCAACGTCATCTTGGAAATATACTTCGTTTTGCGCAGTGCAATACTCAACCAACGAACGGATTTCGTCATTAGATACATATGCGCCCTGCACACGCGCTAATGTTGGCGAACCGCTATCCATTAGTAGCATATCGCCGCGCCCCAGTAACTTTTCGGCGCCGGCACCGTCCAGAATAGTCTTGCTGTCTGCAAATGAAGCAACTTTAAGCGCCATTCTGCACGGCAAGTTGGCTTTTATCGTACCGGTTATAATATCAACGCTGGGACGCTGAGTTGCAAGAACTATATGGATACCGGCAGCACGTGATTTTTGTGCCAATCGCATTATCTTGGCTTCAAATGCCTTTTTGCTGGAAGCCATCAAGTCTGCAAGTTCGTCAACGACCAGTACCAAATACGGCAGTTTCTGCACGTATTTAGGGTTAATACGTTGATTATATTCGGTAATGTTACCCACATGGTTATCACGAAACAATTGGTAACGCGCTTCCATTTCGTTTATCAAATAGTCCATACCTGCAAGCGCATCTTGTACAGTAGTTATCGCTTCGCTGGTAAGCAAATGTGGCGAACCGTTGTATCTTGACAATTCTACAAATTTGGGGTCAACCATAATGAAGCGCAGATACTCAGGCGAATATTTGTACATCATACTGACAATCATACAGTTAAGACATACGCTTTTTCCCGAACCGGTAGTTCCCGCAACAAGTAAGTGTGGCATATCGGCAAGGTCGGCAACTACTATTTTTCCTGAAATTTCCTGCCCTATTGCAAAACTCAATTTGCCTTTTGCATTGTTAAATTCTTGCGATTCCAAAATGGTACGTAACATAACGGGACGTTTCTCTTTGTTTGCCACTTCGATTCCCACTAAATTACTGCCGGGAACGGGGGCTTCGATTCTGATGTCGTCCTTTGCTTCCAAACAACTCTTCAAGTCGTCGGCGTAACTGTTAAACACCGACATTCTGGTTTTTTCGGAGAGCACTCTGAACAAATACCTTGTTACGGATGGCCCGACAATCGGTTCCAAGGCTTCTGTCTTAATTCCGAATACGGCAAGTTTATTAACAATTGCCGCCGCCGCTTTGGCTCGCGAAGAACTGTCAGTGTCTATACGCAACTCTTCGTCGTTAAGCAATGAAACGGGCGGCTTTTGATATTCCAGATAATGATGAACCGATTCTTTCTGCTTTTCAAGTTTTTCGGTTTCAACTATATTGAAACCCAACTGCTGTCCGCCGTTTACCGGAGTTTCAACAGGAACAACTGTATATTTTTCTTTGGTTTGAGATGGCTTATTTTCGGATACTGCTTCGATTACAGGCATTTGAGGCTGTTCCGGCGCATCAAGCGGTTCAGGTTCGGGCGTAGACAATCCTTCATTGTCGTCTTGCTTTTCAAAAATCTGTTCTGCATCCGTCGACACGGGCATAGCAGCAATAGGAACGGTAGGCATATCCGACGACGAAACTCCTTCGCTTTTACTATCCGAATCGTCAGAGGCAGTAAAAACTTCAATTGGGTCTACCGGTGCTTGCGCTTTTTCTGTTGTTTCAAATTTATCGCGAATATTATCATCCACATTAAGCCATGAAGCATCGTAACGCGGTTTTTCCGTTTTGACTTCGCGGTTCTCGGGGAATGTGGGGGCAACAATGAAATCCTCGTCGGAATTGTCAAAAAACGCGCTGCCTGCGGATTTGGGAAGGGTATCCTTGTCCTCTTCGTCAAACAGTATTGATTTTGCGGTTTGGGCTGATGGGCGGAACTCGTCCCGAGCGGCACTATCGTTTGAATAACCGTTCAAAATCGATTGTGACGCTGTTGCGTAATTTGAAGAAGGCATCGGAGTCGGAGTTTGAGTTTCTGTATTGTTTTTGCCGATATCGTAATCTTCTTCAAACAGTATTTTCATTGCATTTGCCCGTTGCGATGCGCGCGAATTGACAACGCTTTGCATAGTTTCTCCCGAAGGTACGGAGTCGTCTTCTACTACCAGATTTTCGCGTGCGCGAATATCCTCTTCCGTTTTTAATACGGGCAATGCGCGTTTGCTGTGCAACACCAACCTGTGCGATGCGTAATCGTAGAAAAAGTTTACGGCAAAAAATATTGTTACCGCCAACGCGATAAACAATAATACAGATGCTCCCCAAATTGTCAATACCGATTGAAATGCATAGGAAACAGAGCCCAAAACAACGCCTCCGAAAGTTGGCATTTTGTAATAATCGTAACAGTATGCGGCATATTGCTCAAAAGTCAATCCGTCGATTTTGGTAAGAAATACAGTGGAAAACATATGCACAAGCAAAGTTACAACCACATACATGGCAACAAAATTTATGACGTACTTTGTGGGCAAAACTATTCGTCTGCCGGAAAGATATAAACTACAACCCAATATGAGCGCAATCAGCGCTCCGAATATGGAAATGCCGAAACTGCCGACAAAAAAGTTGCAAAATGCACGCATCGCTCCGGAAAAATATCTCCCGCAAAAAGCAAGGATAATTAACAGGGCAGAAACGGCAATAGTTATAATGCAACCTATTTTTACGCCATTGACGTTTTTACTTTTACTTTTTTTCATAAACCGATTTTATTCTCCCGCACGACGCCGTATATTTGCGTTTATCGAAATATAACCAAAGTATTGCCTTAAAAGGCAAAAATATATTTCGTATGAATTTTATAATTAAAGATATTATACAACACCATCGACATATTTTGCAAGCATACAGACAAGAATTTTTTAGATTAACAAAAGTGGGAATCCTTTGTCGAATTCCCACATAAATTTAACAGAAAATCAAATCCGCATTTTTGATATCAAATCAAATTGATTGTTTTCTTTTCCGACATAGCATGAAGAATAACCATTGCCCATAATTTTGCGTATCAATGCATTGACTTGTTCGACACTTATTCTTTGGGTTGCTGCCACACGCTTTTCCATATCAAAAACCTTGTTCAGTTTAAGCATATTGCGCCCGTAGGTAGTCATAACCGTCATGGTATTTTCCAATCCCATATATGCTCCGTTTGTCATTTGAGCCTTGGCGCGGGCAAGTTCCGCTTCCGTTATTCCTTCATCAACAAACTTTTTCAGTTCCTCTTGCAGCAACTTTGTTAAATCGGTCAAGTTCTCGGGATTTGTTCCGCAATAAATTTCAAGGTAACCGGTATTGCTATATACCGACGGAAAACTGTAAACCGAATAGGCATAGCCGTTTTTCTCACGTATAGACTGAAACAATCTGCTCGACATTCCTCCGCCGAGAATATTGGACAGCAACGAAAAGATACGCGCCTCCTCCTCATTTTCCATAGAAACTCCCGAATAGGCAAGCGATATGTGAGATTGCTCGGTATCTTTGAATTTGTACAAAAATTTTCCTGCGGTGAAAGTCGAATTTTCTTCTTTGTTTACTGCCGAGTATTTGCTTTTGAAATTGTTTTCAAAGTATCTTTCAATCAAGGTGTCAAGGTTATCTATATCGAAATTGCCTGCTACCGAAATTACCGTATTGCTCGGCACATAGTATTTTTCCTTGAAATTTAATATACTATGCCTGTCAGAATATTTGATATTTTCAGCAGAACCGACAATGGTTTGCCCGAGTTGTTGATTAAAATATGCCGCTTCTGCAATTAGGTCCTGACAAACATCCTCGGGCATATCGAGTCCCATGTTTATTTCTTCAATTACCACGTTTTTTTCGCGCTGTATTTCCTTTTCGTCAAATTGCGAATTAAAATACATATCCGATAGCAAATCTATACAATTTTCCAAATCCGTGCTTGCGCTTTTGGTATAAAAACACGTATTGTCTTTGGACGTAAAGGCATTCAATTGCGCACCGATATTGTCCATATCTTCGGAAATTTGATAAGCGCTTCTACGCGTAGTTCCTTTAAACATTAAATGTTCGATAAAGTGCGAATAACCGTTGACAGATTTGTCTTCTCGTATACTTCCGACATTTACGTATATCCCCAAGCACACCGTATACAATGACGGCATATGTTTTGCTACAAGCCTCAGTCCGCTTTTATATGTTTTACTGTACTCCATTTGTCCTCCTAACCGTTACCATTTATGTTTTGCCCAACGGGAACAACCTTAAACCCGTTTTCATCATAGAATCTTAATATATCCTGCAATGCTTCAGACGTGTGTTTTGTCGGATGCATCAATATCAGTTCACCGCCGGAAATTTTCTCCGTACAACGTTTGTAAACCAAATCCCTGCTTTTATCCCGCCAATCGACAGTATCCCTGCTCCACATTATTGTACGATAGCCGTTATCAAATGCCGCCTGCAAAGTATTATCCGAAAAAGCCCCGCTTGGCGGCGCAAACAACGTAGGAGTTATTCCGCAGATACTCTCGACCAATTTTCCGCAAGTCACAATTTCATTGCAGTTTCCTGCGTAATCCAATTTGCTTTGGTCTTTGTGGTGATAACCGTGATTTGCAATCTCGTGTCCGGAAGACACTATTTTCATAAACACATCTTGATTATGCGAGACCCAGTAGCCGCCTACAAAGAAAGTTGTTTTGCATCCGTATTCGTCAAGTGTTTTGAGAATATCCCTTTTGTGATTTTACTGCAATTTTACTGCAAAAATGCAGAAAGAAAAACAGCTTGAGATTTCAGAGTGAAAGTATATTAATAGAGAGGATGTGTGTAAGGAATATTGGGAAAATAGAGGTTTAGGTAAGGCATAAAAGAATCCGGAAGATATGAGAAAATAGTCGGGAAGGATCGTGTTTTACGATATACAGGCGGAAGTGTTGGCATAAGCAGAAAGGAGGCAGGTGAGAAGTTGGGGGAGATTTTAGAAGAAGTGGATGAGATGAAGCAAAAGGAAGCGTTTCCGGTAGAATGGGAAAAACTGGGGATATCGAATGATTTTATGTTCGGGAAAGTAATGCAGGA
>JAMPHX010000054.1 GCA_023663205.1 Corallococcus sp.
CCGACTTCGTCGCCGTAGTACACGCACGGGAACCCGTAAAAAGTATATTGCAGCACGGCGCAAAGTTTGAGCAAATGCACCGCGCGCGCATACTCGGCGTCGCTAAGGCGAGTTTGCGCCATTTCGTCTTTGGACATACCGTCCGATTTTTTGCCGACAAGCGCCGTCAATATACGCTCGGTATCGTGCGTTCCCAATATATTCATAAGAGCGTTGCGCGTCCAAGACGGGTAGTTGTTAAGTTGCGCAAACGCCGTTCGGCGCAACGCTTCGGCGTTTCCGTCGCGCACAAAACAAATAAGAGCGTCTTTGAGAGGATAATTCATCACCGTATCCAACTGACTGCCGTCAAGGTAGTGACGCCTTGCGCCGTAGGAAATCTTGTTGGACGCGTCCTCCCACACTTCGCCTATCACTGCGGCGTCGGGTAATGCGGATTTTGCGCTTTTGACTATCGCATCCAACATTCCGTCGGAAAGTTCGTCCACAACGTCAAGCCGCCAACCCGAAGCGCCGCGTTCGAGATAACGTCCCACTATGCCGTTTTCTCCGCAAAAATATCTTCGCGCAGACAAACTTTCAGGGTTTATGCGCGGCAATGTCTTGAAGCCCCACCAACTTTCATAGTTGCCGTCGGCATCTACCGTAAACCAATCGGCATAAGGCGATTTGCCGCCGCATTCGACCGCCGACCTAAAATACTTGCTGTCATTGCCCGTGTGATTGAAAACGCCGTCCAATACAATCTTTATTCCGCGTTTTTTTGCAAAATCGCACAAAGCGGCAAAATCTTCTTCCGTGCCGAAACACTCGTCGATTTTTTCGTAATCGTTTGTGTCGTACTTGTGATTGCTGCGCGCAGAAAATACGGGGTTCAGATATATTACGCTTACTCCCAACGACTTCAAATAGGGTAACTTGGAAATTACTCCCGCGAGGTTTCCGCCGAAGAAGTCGCGGTTTTTTACTTCGCCGTTTTCCGCCTTGTAGTAGGGTTGTTCGCCCCATTTGCGCAAAATTCTTTCGCCGTCGGGCTTGAAAGTATCGCCCTTGCGGCAAAATCTGTCAACCATTATTTGATACATCACTCCGCCGTAAAGCCACGACGGACTGCTATACCGCTTGTCGTAAACCGACAGTTGCCACGACTGTACGTTGTCGTAAAATAAACAGGCATTGTCGTCCGCGCCGCGCCCTACAAAGTGCTCGTAAGGCACGCCGTCCAAGTAAAAGTAATAGTAATACAGCCCTTTGTTTTCAACCGAAACATCGGCTGTATAACAATCGTAATTGCCTTCTTTTTCAACTTTTACCGTTGCAAATTCACGCAAAAAAGCGCCGTCGCCGTATACGCGCAAACGTACCGACGACGGATTCATTATTTTGTCGATTTCAATACTTACCGCAAACGCCGCGCATCTCGGCACTGCGCCTACTATGCTTTTGTACCGACTTTCCGTCGGATTGTATTTGACTAACAAACGTCACATTCTCCAAATTTTTTCCGCGTATTCTTTTACTGCTCTGTCTGCGGCAAATCTGCCCGACTCGGCAATGTTTTTGAGCGACATTCTGTTCCACCTATCGGGGTCGCGGTACGCCTCGTCCATCTTGGCGCACGCCGAAACGTATGCGGCAAAATCCGCAAAGCACATATACGGGTCGGCTACCTGATTGGAACGCAGCAAATAGTTGGAAATATTTTCAAAAGTTTCTCCGCCGAAACCTCTGTTTAAATCTTCCACGATAAGCCGCAACTTGGGATTTTTGAAATAGTAATCGGTAGAACTGTATCCTTTTGCCCAAGTGTCGGCAACTTCCTTGGCTTTCATGCCGAAAATAAATATGTTGTCGTCGCCCACAGCCTCACGCATTTCCACGTTTGCGCCGTCCAATGTGCCTACCGTTACGGCGCCGTTTATCATAAACTTCATATTGCCCGTTCCGCTGGCTTCCTTGCCCGCAAGCGAAATCTGCTGAGAAATTTCCGACGCAGGCATAAGTTGCTCAGCCATTGTAACGCAGTAGTTTTCCATAAACACCACGTTCAACTTTTCACGGATTTTGGGGTTGCGTTCGAGGTCTTTGCTTATCATATAGATAAGTTTTATTACTTCTTTTGCCGCAAAGTAACTAGGGGCGGCTTTTGCTCCAAAGATAAACGTCTGCGGAGTAATGTCCGCATCGGGGTTTTCACGCAAATCGTGATAAATCGAAATAATTTTGAGCACGTTCAGCAGTTGACGTTTGTATTCGTGCAAACGCTTTACCTGTACGTCAAAACGGGTGTTCGGGTCAATCTTGATACCGCTTTTTCTGAGCACGGTATCCGCAAAATCCTTTTTGTTGGCAAGTTTGATTTTGGGAAGTCGTTTCAAAACTTCACCGTCGTCAATAAACTTGTTTAGTTTACTAAGTTGCGAAGCGTCTTTTACAAAGCCGTCGCCGATAAGTTCCTTGATAAGCGCGGTGAGCCGCGGATTGCTTTGACAAAGCCATCTGCGATGCGCTATACCGTTGGTGACGTTGCCGAATTTGTCGGGTTCCGCCTCGTAAAATTCCTTAAACAACGTCTTTTTGATAATGTCGCTGTGCAATTGCGAGACGCCGTTTACGCTGTGACTGCCCACTATTGACAAATTTGCCATACGAACCTGTCCGTAAGCCACTACCGCAAGTTCCGACACCTTGTTCCAATCGTGAACCTTATCCCAATAACCTCTGCAAGCGCGTTCGTTGATTTCGTAAACAATCTGGTAAATGCGCGGCAGAACCTTTTTGAAAATGTATTCCGGCCAACACTCCAATGCTTCCGCAAGAACCGTGTGATTGGTGTACGCGCAGATACCCTGCACAATGCTCCAAGCCTTATCCCAACCCATACTGTATTCGTCTACAAATATTCTCATAAGTTCGGGGACTGCAAGCGCGGGGTGAGTATCGTTGATATGCACTGCGACCATTTCGCCGAAGTTTTCAAAGTTGCCGTATTTTTTGTAATGGTCGGAAGTAATATTCTGCATTGCCGCCGACACCAAAAAGTATTCCTGTTTGAGCCTAAGCGTTTTGCCTTCTTCGTGATTGTCGCTGGGGTACAGAACCTTGGTGATAAGTTCCGCCTGCGCCTGTTCCTCCACCGCGCGCATATATTCGCCCTGTCCGAATGCGTGGATATCGAATTTTTTGGTGTTGCGCGCGCTCCACAAACGCAGCACGGCTACGGCTTTGCTGTCGTAACCCGCAACTACCATATCGTAGGGGAACGCCTCTACTTCCTGACAATCGGTTTGTTGGTAAATAGGTCCGTTTTGCGTCCAGATTTCCTCTACTTCGCCGCCGAAACGCACCGTAACCGATTTGTCGGGACGTTCTTTGAGCCACACTTCTCCTCCGGGAAGCCAGTTGTCGGGCAACTCCGTCTGCCAGCCGTTTACCAACTTTTGCTGAAACAAACCGTACTCGAAACGCAAAGAGTGTCCCATCGAGGGGTAATCGCCCGTTGCCAAACCGTCAAGGTAACAAGCGGCAAGTCTGCCCAGCCCGCCGTTGCCCAGACCTGCGTCGGGCTCTTGCTCGTACAAATCGGTAAGTTTGAATTTGTAACGCGCAAGCGCTTCGGAAAACACCTCGGTAAGTCCCATATTGTACAAATTGTTTTTAAGACTTCTGCCCAGCAAAAATTCCATTGAAAGATAATGAATACGCTTTCTGTCCTTGGCTTTGTACAGTTTGTTGAATGTTTTGCGTTTTTCAAGCAGCATATCGCGCACGACGGTTGCCACGCAACGGTACATCTGCGTAACGGTAAGTTCCGATGCCGCAATGCCGTACTCCTTGGACGACGCGTCCTCGATAAGTTGCTTTACCGTAGTTTTGTTTACGTTATTGTTCATTTTGTTTACTGCTCCGATTATTAGTTGTTTCTTTTTGTTTAATATAGTATTGCGCGCTGAAAGCGGGTATGGTCAACTCGGCATAACCCTCGCCGTCGGTAACAAAGCCGCGCGTCTTTATCAGTCCCTTTCCGCCGTAGCGCTCCGCGTCGGAATCCAGCAGCAAATCGTATTGTCCTCTTGACATAAAGTAGCCGTATTTGAAGTAGTCGTACTGCGAAAAATTGAGTACCGTAACTACTGCATTGCCTGCCTTGTCGGTGCGCTCGAAGGATAGAACGCTGTTTTTGGAGTCGTCCACTATGAGCCACTTGAATCCGTCCCAATTGCTGTCGTTGCTGTATAGAGGTTTGGTCTTTTTGTAAATTTTATTCAAGTCGCAGACAAACCTTTGATGAGATTCGTGTTTGGGATAGGCAAGCAGCATCCAATCCAGTTCGCGTTCCTCGCTCCACTCGTTCCACTGCGCAAGTTCCGTCCCCATAAAAGTAAGTTTTTTGCCTGGATGCGAAAATTGGAATGCCAAAAGCGTTTTGAGTCCGGCAAACTTTACGTCGTATTCGCCGAACATTTTGTTGATTAGCGAACCCTTCATATGCACTACTTCGTCGTGCGACAACGGCAAAATAAAGTTTTCGCTAAAAGCGTAACACATTGAAAACGTCAGTTTGTTGTGATTGCCAGCGCGCCACAAAGTGTCCGTTTTGACGTAGGAAAGTACGTCGTTCATCCAACCCATATTCCACTTGAAATTGAACCCCAAACCGCCTACGTATGTGGGATACGTAACCTTGGGGAATGCCGTGGATTCTTCGGCAACAAACAAACAGTTGGGCTTTTCGGCAAAGATAGCAACGGATAACTTCTGTAAAAACTCTATTGCCTCCAAATTTTCCTTTCCGCCCCATTTGTTGGGATGCCATTCGCCCTCTTTGCGGTCATAATCGAGGTACAGCATACTTGCAACCGCATCGACGCGCAATCCGTCAAAGTGAAATTCGCGCAGATAATACATTGCATTGCTTATAAGGAAACTTTGCACTTCGTAGCGCGAATAATCAAATATACGCGTACCCCAACTTTTGTGTTCCTTTTTGGTTTCGTCGGCGGATTCGTAGCAGCAGGTGCCGTCAAAATCCGCAAGCCCCTGCGCGTCCTTGCAGAAGTGAGCGGGAACCCAATCCAACAGTACGCCTATGCCGTTTTTGTGAAAACAGTCAATCAAATATTTGAGGTCGCTCGGTTTGCCATACCTGCTCGTGGGCGAATAAAACCCCGTTATTTGATACCCCCACGAACCGTCGAAGGGGTGCTCGGCAAGCGGCATAAACTCAACGTGAGTGTAACCCATTTTTTTGACATAGGGCACCAAATACTTTGCCAAATCGCGGTAAGTGTACAAACTGCCGTCGGCATGCTTGCGCCAAGAACCCGCGTGCACTTCGTATATGTTTACCGGACTTTTGTAAATATCCGTTTTGGATTGTTTCAAAAGCCATTTTTCGTCGTTCCAAGTATATTCGTCCTCGCAGCACACTACGCTTGCCGTCCTCGGGCGCAACTCCGAATATACAGCATAAGGGTCTGCCTTGTAAAGAATGTTACCCTCTTGCGTGGTTATTGCAAATTTGTAGCAATCGCCTTCCTTGACGTTGTCCAATGTTATTTGCCAAATGCCGTCCTGCGGTTCAAGACTGTCGTGATTGACAAGCCAATTGTTAAAATCTCCCACCACGGATACCTTGTAGGCATTGGGCGCCCAAACGGCAAACGTGTAGCCTTGGGGCGTCTTGTGACATCCCAAAAGTTCGTATGCGCGCGTTTCGTCGCCTTTGTAAAATTCCGCAAATTTGTTTGACATTTTTCCTCCCGCACGGACGTTTTTCAGTCCCTTTTGTATAACTCGGTTATTTGCAGCAGTCGTTTGGCGTTTTCGTTGGAAAACACGCCGTTATCTGCCATATATTGCCAACAGCCCGTTGTCCCCGGAGTGTTCATTCGGCAATCGGTATCTTGATTGGCAACGTCCTGCATTGTGTATATTACAAGGCGCGACTCGGACGCCGCAAGCGCACACATCATTTTGTATACTACGTTGCTTGCGTCGGCGCCGCCGAGATACTCCGAAACGCGTTTGCGCGTGACGTCGTCGAGGCTTTTCCACCACCCGAGCGTGGTATCGTTATCATGAGTACCCAGATACGCCACGCACTTGCCGTTGTAGTGCTGCGGCAAAAACAGATTGTCGGGGTTTCCGTCGAATGCAAATTGCATAACTTTCATGCCGTCTATTTGCAGTTTGTCGCGCAATAAGTATACGCTATCGGGTATATCGCCCAAATCTTCGGCAATTACTTCCAAATTTTCACAAGAATCTATGAGGGTTTTGACAAATCTGTACCCTTCGCCTTTTTTCCACATACCGCGGCGCGCCATTGTTTCGCCGTATTTGACGCAATAGTAACTGTCAAATGCGCGAAAATGGTCTATACGCAGCACGTCAAACAGTTTTTCGCAGTGCTTAACTCTTTCAATCCACCAAGCGTAACCGTCCTTTTTCATTGCGTGCCAATTGTACACGGGGTTGCCCCACAACTGACCGTCGGAGGAAAAATAATCGGGCGGAACGCCTGCGACGTTTACGGCGTTGCCGTTTGCGTCCAAATCGAACAGTTTGCGGTTTGCCCAAACATCGGCGGAATCGTAAGCGACGTACATCGGTATATCCCCGATAAGTTTTATGCCGTTTTTGCAAAGTTTTTCGCGCAAGACCTGCCATTGAGAAAAAAATACAAACTGCACAAATTTTACAAAATCGATTTCGTCGGAAAGTTCTTCGCGAAATTTTGCAACGGTCACCCCATCGCGCAGTTTTGCGCCTTCTTGCCAGTTGTACCACGGCTGACCGCCGAAGTGTTTTTTCAATGCAAAAAACAATGCGTAGTCATCCAGCCAAAATGAGTTTTCTTCGCAAAAATCCAAAAATTCCGCCGGAGGATTGTTTCTGTAAAACCGTGCGGCGGCTATGCGCAGCAATTTTTCCTTATTTGCCGCGGCATAGGCGTAATCTATGCCCTTGCAGTTTCTTGAGCGCGCCGCTTCGCCGTCGGTAAGCAAACCGCCGTCGACAAGCGACCCGATATCGATAAACAAAAAGTTCCCCGCAAACGCCGAAGGCGACGCATAGGGGCTGTTTGCCGTATCCAAAGGAAAGGGCGGCAGTATTTGCCAATACTTTTGTTTCGTCTTTACCAAAAACGCAACAAATTTGTCCGCGCCTTCCAAATCGCCCACGCCGTAATTACTCGGCAAACTCGATATATTCAGCAGTATTCCGCTTGAACGCACTATATACACTCCGTAATTTAATAACCTGCGCCTTTGTGTAAAGAATAAGTAAAAGGCACTGCATATATATTACCATTTTTGCCGTTTAATTGCAATCGTTTGCAATTAAATTGTCCGACGCGTCAAAAGGCGCTGCCGATAACAAGCAACGCGGCAATACCGCCAAAATATTTGCAATCAAAAAAAACAACGGCATATGCCGTTACGGACTGTCGGAAAAATATTCGGTATAAAAATAAAAATGACGACAAAGTTGTTTGTTCTCTGTCCGACTTTTTTTGAGAGGCATTTCAAGTTTGGCAGTTTTTGAATGCAAGGTTTAATATAAAAATTCTTCTAAAACAGAACCCCCTCGAACGCATATCGAGGGAGTTGCCCGCTGACATAATTAAAAATAATATTTGTTGTCAAAGGTAATACTAAACTTTGCCGTGTAATTTACGTATCGAAGCCGTAGTTTTTCCAATACCGACAAATCTCTTTTGGAAATAACAATGTCTTGAAATTATAAACAAAAACATAATCCAATCAAACCGAAATCAAATTGCGCCAATGTGCGGATAACGCCAAGCGCATTGCAATCTTACGGCATTACCGCCGTCGGAAAATATATCAAAACACAAAACCGAGCGCCAACAACATCATTGCGGAAAAGTACAGCAGGCTGTTGAGCGATTCCATTTGCCACTTCTTTATTTTGTACAAATACAGCCCTAACACAATGTCGCTCAGCATAAACAGCACGCTTCCCAATGCAAACAGCAGCATTGACGTCGATTGGATATTAAACAGCAAAGTAATACCCAAACTTCCGCAGTAGCCTACAAATGCAGTGTACACATTGAGATACACTACACTGCTGCCGTAATCGAACAGTTTTACCTTTTGTCCCAACACCGTTGCCGCGTACAGCACTGCAAGTATCGGCAATGAAATCCAATTCCAACCGTAACGCATAACCGAACATACAATAAAAAACACGTTGGCAATTCCAAACGAAACTATTCCGCAGTTAAATTTGTTGCTTTCCTTGTACAGCAAAAAATAGTCGCCTATGCCTGCAAATACCAAACCGACAAGCACCAGCACGGATAGCGTGCTCCAAGACGACACGCACGCGCCGTAAATACCCATTGCGACAAACAGCGCCGAAAGCGACATCTTGACAAAGCCGCGCACAAGCAGTTTTTTTACTCCAAAACCTTTTAGCGTCATATACGCCGCAAGCAGCACGCCGTATAAACACAGGACAACAATTACAAAAACCATATTTTCCCCTTTGATAGCAGTATACAGATGTAATATTGAAAAATCAATTACGATTTTTTCATTAAAATAAACTTATCAATCTAAGCGGTATTCCGTCGAAGCCAAATAGCAATAAATCTTGCAGGTAAGGCAAACTCTATGCGGGTAGAAAAACAGAAAACAACCCAAACGGTTGTTAAATACATTATAAGTAACTTGTATCGCAAATTAAACGGCAAAATTTGAAATTGCAAATTCTAACAATAACAAAAAAGCAAAAACCCGAAGTATTTTCGGGTTTTGCCGCAAAAGTTACTTTACATCGAATCAATAGTTTTCCGCGTTTTTTTCACGGTATTTGTAATCGCGTTTACCGTTGTCGTCCTGCACCATTTTGCAATGAGATACGGCAAGCCAAACTATCATATATACGCCGGCAATACCTACAAGCACATACAAAAGCGTTTCCAGC
>JAMPHX010000055.1 GCA_023663205.1 Corallococcus sp.
GTTTTTATACAGCGATACTTTTTACGAAGGAAACGCTTGTCTAAACGGCGAAACCGTAGGTGTGAGCGTAAACCTACCGCCCGACAATTTATTTGAATCATATCCGCACGAACGTCAGTTGACATATTCTATTATTCCGTATATTGTGGGCGATAAATCTGTTACTTGGTCTACTTCCGATCCCGCCGTAGCGACGGTTGACGACGGTTTGCTAACCGCTGTCGGCGCGGGAACTGCAACAATTACCGCAACAACAAAAAACGGAACGACGGCAAGTTTTACCGTCAATTCGTACGTATTTGCCGAAAGCATTAACGTTACAGGATATGAAACTGCGCTGCCGAATATAAACGTTGTTAAAATGTTCCCCGGCGACACGCTTCAAGTCGCCGCGGAATTATTACCGGCAAATAACAACGATCCTATAATTTACAAATGGTCAACCGGCGATAGCGACGTCGCCGCAATAGACGACAGCGGTAAAATAACGGCTGTAAACCCGGGCAAAACGTACGTGTGCTATTCACCTGCGTATATTAAACATAACCCGAGATGTTCTCGTTTCGACATTGTCGTTCTTGAACCATTTGAAAGCATATCTCTAAGTATGGGCGACGAAATGTCCGACGGCGGGTTGGACTACTCGAAGGGCGTTTGGAAACGGTTTAGTAATCACTACACGTTGGGGCAAGATTGCACTTGGACGTTAAACGCGCAGACAACGGGCGGAAGCAGTTATGCTTATATTTATAATGGCGTCAGTTATACGCTTCAAGATAAAATAACGTATGCGTCTTCGGATACGTCGGTTGTGTCGGTAAGTAAAGTCGGACTTCTTCGCGGAAAACGCGGCGGCGACGCTACTATTACCGTTTCGTCGGACAGCGGTATAACGGAGAAAATGTATATACGCGTTTTCCCTGCCGTTACCATAATGAACCTCTCGAATATTACGCTGCGAGTAGGCGAAACAGTAACTCTGCCGTCAGGCTGGTGCGTAGGTTCTCCGTATCTTGATTATTCATTGTCTTCGGGCGGCGTTGTCAATTTGCAATCGGACTACGAATTTAGTAACGGTAAAATTTATTGGGACGAGCCAATCACTCTGACAGGCGTATCCGTAGGAACGACTTCGTTGACGTTTACGGCATACCATTGGAGTGACGCTTCGATACAGGAATGCGCCGAAACGATTAACATAACGGTAACTGACGCGCCGCTGACACTCAATGATTACACTTGGGAACAGATTGCGGAAATATCCGAGAGCGGAAACGCAAGGGACTATTTCAGCGTCGGAGATTCCAAACGAATTACGTTAACCAACGGTCAATCTGTTTACGCCGTTATTATGGGCTTTAATCACGACGCTATTGACAACAACTGGTCGCCTACGCGAGCAGGAATTACGTTCGGTATCGTAAAACTTTACGCAACGGACACATTCAGTTCGCAATATTCATTTCAAACATTCGCGAGAAGTCTTTTACCTACCGAAGTGCTTAATGTAATCACTCCTGTAATCAAACGTACAATGAAAAACGATAAAAGCGGAAATATCGATTACGATATGCTTGACGTATGGCAATTCTCCGAAGTGGAAATTACAGGTACGTACGCTTCGGGGTTCTGCGACGAAGGTTTCCAGTACGATTATTGGAGTATGGTCAAAGACGGCGATTTGCTTAGTCCCGTGACAAGCGCGTTTTGGCTTCGTACGCCTGTCGATTCGACACATACAAGATACGTATCCGATTCGACACTGCGGACTTATTCCGACGCAAATACTAAATCGAAAGGTGTCTGCTTCGGCTTCTGTATTTAGGAGAACTACATATGAACTACAATACTTCAACTAAATTAACAATTTTGTTACTTATTACAGTATTCGGCTTGCTTGCCGTACTCGGGTTCTTCCCGAGTTCGGCATTCGCCGAAAGCAGCGAGCAATACGTTAAGTTCGATTATCTTCGCCGCATTCCCGACACGCCTTTTGCAGAAAAGGTACATACGGTAATTAAAGTTCCCGTATATGAGGGGCGCGTAATAAAACTGCCCGACGTAATGAAAGCGCTTCGCTGCGCGCGTTTCGGCGTAATGCAATCGTATTGCGATACGTTTGCTTACGACGCAGCGACAGATACGTATACGGCTGTGTATTACAAATCTGTGTACCTTAATGCAAAAACGGTAGACGGCAATTCCGTTAATTATTACTTAGATTGTAATTTGTCTTTCAAAGATTATTATTACGAATTCGTCAAGAACGATATTTTCGACAACGAATTGTACGAGTATTATTACAATCTTTTGCACACGAAGTATACGAATCTAAACGGCTATACTGCGGATAACATTTACGGCTATTGGGGCGTTGTAGTAATTCCTCGCGGAAACAACTTAAACCAGTTATGGGCGGATATGTTCGGTTCGACAACCACCTACCAAGGCGTATTGGAGAACTTTGTTTATACACGTAATTTGAAGTACGAATCTTACAACAAATTGCTGCACGATTACCAATACAACTGGTTGGAAATCGCTTGGAAAACTATTGTAGGTTTTGTGTCGGGTTCGTCGTATGAAGCCAACTTCTACGTAATTTACTGCGACAGTCAAACGACTGAAGCGTTCGTAGCAGAGAACGGCGCAAGCGACGTTGACGACAATCACGGCGCAATCTGGAACGAAATAGAAAACGGCTTCAACGCAATTGTAGATAAAGTAAAAACTTTCTTTGCGGACAACAAGGTAGTCGGAATAGTTCTCGGCGTCGCCGTGTTGGCGGCTACGATTGCCGTCGCTGCATTGGCGGTAAAGCGTTTGAATAAGACGCAGAAGAAACCTGAACGCAAACGAAAAGGCGGGCGGTAAAAATGAGCAAGAAAAAGAAACAAAACAAATCTGTAATTCGAAACAACAAACGACGTGGCGGGCACGTTAAGGCTCCATATCCGCATTTTCGTTATTATAAGAAAAGCGGACATCCGGCATTGATAGTCGACGAAGTTAATACTGACAGTTATCGCTATCGCAAGGTTATGCATTCTTCCAAGGACGGCAATCGGAACAATGAAAAGATTGTTCCAAACCCTAACCCTGCGGATAAGCAGCCGATGTATATCGCTAGGCGGAAACGCGTAGATAAAATGACGACGTTTGAGGACAAACCGCTACCGTGGAAGTATCCTAAAAAATAGCATAAAAAAAGTAGCGTCCACAAGAGTCATTATCTCTCGCAATGGTCCTTAAGGACTTCGCTACTATTCATAGTATACCCAATTAAACACAAAAAGTCAACCGCAAAAAGGTAATTAAGATGAAATCGAAGAAATTCTGGTTAAGTTTATTAAAAATAATCGGCGTAATAGCCTTGGCAATTTTTGTTTGTTACGTAGGCTATACGTTCAAGCAGGTGCAAATATGAAATTAAAAAAGGGAAATAACCGCTACCGCTCTTCCAAGCGGAAGTACCGCTTCCGCTTCGGCAGACGGGTAGATTTGAGTAAAATTTATTTGGCAATATGCGTGCTAATAACGGCAGCGATCGTTACGTACGTATGTTGCCGTTGTTTTAACAGCGTTATCCGTTCGGCAAGTTCGGTAATAGATTTCGCTACAAGCATTGTCTACTACTTCGCCAACTTCTTTGTAATACTGTCGGGTAAAAACAACCCGATTACTGCAACTGTCGTTCAAGTACCGTTTACGAGCGACAACGTGTTTCTTCCGCAGCAGTACGAACAATTCGTCGTAAAATTGCAAGGCTTTTGGTCTGCCTTTATATCCGAAGACAACTTCGTCGGCTTTTTTGCAGATATACCGCAATTTCTGTATAACCTGTCAATTTTTCTTATGTTCGCGCTGCCCGTTTTGTTAATAGCGTACGTTCTGTTCAGAATGTCTCTTTCGGGGCAAAACAACGATACGGACGTACCGACAAAACATATGTTACGTTGGCTTTGGATAGAAGACAACGTAATACGCCCCATAAAACGGTTTGTAGACGGTTTTGTATCTTATGTCCGTTATTATTCGAAATGGCGGACGGCGTGGCTGTTGCTTGTATTACTCGGGCTTAACGCATACACTTACATATTGGAAGTATTGGCGTTTTTGCTCTACTTCGTGTCGTCGTTCGACTTTGTAAATATCTACACGCAAGCGTACAAATTGTTTGTGGACATAGACATTACGTTTAGTTGTTTGCCTACGGTTGTGTGGGTGGTAATAATTTATTGGTTAATTACAGTAATACGCAGGCGTATTGGGTTAAACAACCTCAGGCATATGGAGAGCAAGAACTGCGGATACGTCCGCACGTTCGGTATCTGCACTATGATAACCGCAACAATGGGCAAAGGTAAAACGCTGCTTATGACGGACTTTGCCTTGACAATTTCAAGCGAGTTTAAGTACAGTTCGAAGAATATAATGTTCGAAGTCGAACGTTGGTTTCCGTTCTTTCCGTGGGCGACTTTGCAAAACGGAATGAAGGAAGCGTTTGCCGTACATAAACTGTATTCTTTTACTACCGCCGAAGCGTACGCTCGGAGTATCCGAGAGGACTTCGAAGCGGAACCGAGCAGAGAAAATATTTGCAACTACGACTTCGAGCGTTACGGACTGTACTACAACGACGAATTGCAAATGCTGTATTTGTTTGATGTTTTGGAAGAATATTGTAAGGCGTTCTTCGTGTATTATGTTTCAGATTCTCTTATTACAGGCAACTATTCGATACGCGAAGACGGTATTATGCAAGACATCGGCAATATGCCGATGTGGGACTACGATTACTTTACGCGTTCGCCGTTGTTCGAAGAAGATATGAGTTATTACGCGCATATATTGGACTTCGACGTTTTGAGAAAAGGCAAAAGAATGGTCAAGGACAGTAAGTTCGCAGACACGTTCGAGGGCGGAATAGTAACTATAACGGAGTTAGACAAAGAACGCGGCAACACATTGGACACAAAGGAACTTAAAAAGAATACCGACGAAGCGAATCAGAAGAACGACTTGTTTAACTATTCTCCGAAAATGGGCAGGCACCCTGCAACCATTATGTACCAAGCGTTTATACGGTTTTTGGTAGATCAGCAGCGCGCAATGAAGACGGACGCCGACTTCCGACAGATATGCGATAACGTAATAAATATTGAAGACGTAACGAAGGACAGATTGGCGTTGCCGTTGTTCTTCGTAGAAGAATTGATTTATTCTATGTTAAAACCGTCTTGGGACAAGATATACGAGAACTACCGTTTTAACAGGGCGGACAACAGTTTGCTTATGTATTCGATGAAAAATACGGTTGTGCGCTTTATTAACTGGTACGAACGGCAGTACAACTTATACGGTTACGACTTGTACGCGTTGGCAACGGACAGCGGAAAGTTGGACGGAGATAACGTTCGTAAGGACAGATATTATCTGTCGCACAAAAAGGCGAAAGCGCACCGCTACGCTACCGACTGTTACAAAGAGTTCTTTCGTCAGAAGTCTGCAAAGAAGGACGTTGGAATAGTAGACTATCCGACGTTCGGAAGCGTGACGGCAACGGCGGACGAATTGAAGTCTATGAACAGTTACTTTATTAACGATATGGTAAACAAGATTTGCGCGGAAGACGACGAATAAAAGGGAGCGTGAGAATTATGGCAAAATATGTAGGTAAAATATTCAAAGCAAGTAACGATAAATTACATATCCGAGGAAACGGCGCACATTACGTCCACGTCAAGTGGTATAATCCGTTTACACGAAAGTTTAAGTGTAAGGTTCTTACTTCACTTGATAAAAAGAAAAGTATACCGATTACGCAACGAGATAAAGCATTTGTCGGTAAAATAGTTACAAAACTATCCGGCGACGATTTTGTTGTGTTTTCAAAAAGCGAATATGATAAAATTCGCAAGGGTGAAGTAGAGCCTATACCTGTTTCGCAAACTGAAAATTTAGACAATTGGACTGGGTACTCGTCCGAAGTATACCTGATGCGCAAGGATTTAAAACAAACGTCAAAGACTAAAAGGATTAAGATAAACAAAAAGCCTTGGTATTGATTACCAAGACTTTTTAATTTGTTGGGGCTTGCATATCTTTAACCGTCGCAATTTTATATGTGCTGCTACACTTTGGTTACTTCCAACATATACCTACCCAACTGCTAATATAAGTATATACAACTTTTTGAAAAATTGCAACGGTTTTTCAAAAATTACGCGCATTTCCCTGACGTAAGGGAATTTCGATTTTCCCTGACGTCGGGGAAATTAGCCGTTATAGACAGTTTGCAAAACTTGGCAGGCTTTTTTCATACTTTCACAGTGGTCGTATATTTGGTAGCCCGTAGTTTTGGCAATGAAAACAACGTAATGGTTTTTCGCTTGCCTTCTGAGATAAGCAATAAGAATATTCCCTTTCGGCGGAAATGTTCGTACGTCATAATACGTAGGCGTTGTAAAGTATATTCTTTTGTTATTAACTGTTATGTAAAACGTTTGTATCATTTGTTTTGTTCTCCCAATTTAACTTTCCAACGTTCGGCAAGTTTTATTACGTCGTTTGCGTCAACAGTTATTTGACAATCTGCGTCTTTTACAATGTCGTAAAGTTCTTGCAGCAAGGTTTTGACGTTACCGTATCCTGCGTCGGCAAGCCGTTTTGCTTGCCTGTAATGGATACACGTAGATTGATGTTTTTCTTTGCATTCGCCTTTGCAAGTAAGGTCGCAAATGTTACTGCTGTACTTAGACATATAAACTGCCATTTGTACGATTTGTTGTTCTTTTGTCATAATGTTTTCTCCTTTGAGGGGTTGCCTCATAAAAATTTATTATTATTTAATTGACTTAATCACTTAATAATGATATTATCTATATATCACTTTTAAGGGGACGCCGTCAAAAAAAATGCTCAATTTATCCGAAAAATTGCGAATAGCAATGATAAAACTCAATGTAACGCAAACGCAACTTGCGGAACGCTCCAACCAAACGCAAGCCAATCTTGGAAACAAACTTGCCCGTAATGACTTCAAACTGTCGGAGTACGACAGGCTTGTAACGGCACTCGGCTGTGAATTGGAAGTAACCATAAAACTGCCGAACGGCGAGAGGCTGTAAAAAGAAAGAAAAGGGGAGCGCATAAAGCGGGGGTACGCGTTGCGCCCCCTTTTCTTTTTACCCGAATGCAGGACGCCAACTAATGGGACCAGTAAAATTACAACGCTGCAAACCGTGTTGCCACTCAAAGTAAGCGTAGACGCGTCGTCGTCATCGCTTACGCAGAGCGAAAGACATTTTCGCGGTACGGTCAAGGGTTTCCAAGCAAAAAAAGTCGTATAAATCCCTTTTTTATGCCGACTTTTTTTGCGCCCTTGACAGTACAAGAAAATGTAAAAGGCAACACAAACAACAAGCCCCACCGCTTGAAAAGTTCAAATAACGTTACCGCCTAAAAAATCTACCCAAGGGTTAGGGGGCACAGGAACTGTGGGGAACTTGACATAGCAGGCGTTCTGCGGTATAATGCCCTAAAAGGTGGTTACTTTTTAGGACGATTACTTATAATCTGCAAGATTGCCGCGGCAATCTGTAATATTACAAGTGCTAGTTGTAATATGTACATAAACTGTAACCTCCTTTTTTTCTTGCATTAAAACCGCAGGTTGACTGCGACGGTCAAGTTTAGGGGGTAGAATTAGAAAACAAAACACTGGGAGAGGGAACAATGTACAAAAGCAAGAATAAATTCAAATATTTGACTTGGACGCAGAGATTACAAATTGAAGCGTATATGCGTACAAAAACGCCTATTAAACAAATTGCGGAGTTAATAGGCGTGCATTATTCTACCGTTTACCGCGAACTGAAACGCGGACAGTACGAAAAGAAGACTCAACGACTTGACTACGTAGATTACAAGGTAAAGTATAAGACAACCTATTCGCCGGATATTGCTCAAAAGCATTTTGAGTATAACCAAACGAATAAAGGTTGTCCTATTAAATTAGGCAAAGACTACAAACTAGCAGAGTATATTGAAACAAGAATTGTTAAGAACAAACTGTCGCCGCTTGCGGTTCTCGGAGAGATCCGCCGCAAGCAGTTGCAGTTTGATACGTCTATTTGTGTAACAACATTGTATTCGTATATTCGCAAGGGAGTATTCCTTACTCTTTCAATGGAACATATAGCGCAGCGTAAACAGACAAAAGATAAGGTACGCGCAAAACGGCCGCCGCGCGGTACGAGCATTGAACGCCGTCCGTTGGAAATAAATAAACGTCAGACTTTCGGACATTGGGAAATGGACTGCGTTTGCGGACCTACAAAAGACGTGTTGCTTACGTTGTCCGAAAGGCTTACGCGCAACGAAATTATATTTCAAATGCCAAACCAACAAGCCGATTCCGTTGTACGCTGCTTAAACAAGTTAGAATATAAATACGGCAAACTGTTCCGTAAGGTATTCAAGACAATTACGGTAGATAACGGCTCGGAGTTTCAGAACTATGACGGTATGCAACGGAGCATATACAAAGGCAGACGAACTACGGTATATTACTGTCACCCGTATAGCAGCAGCGAACGTGGAACGAATGAACGTCTTAACCGTGAAATTCGTCGTCTTATTCCGAAAGGGACAGACCTGTCGCAGTACAGCAGAGACGACATCTCGGCCGTACAAGATTGGGTAAATAACTATCCGCGGCAAGTATTGAACTTTGCCACTTCACAAGAACTGTTTGACGAACAGATTAAATTACTTGTTCAATAAATTCTTCAATACTTTTACTATGTTATTTTGACAAGCCTTGTCTTGTCTTTTTCTCATACATAAAATACTTTGGGGAAGCCCTTGCCGTACGGCAAGGGCTTCCCCTCTCTCTCAATTATATACTATCTAAAATTTTTTTAACTTTTTTTGCAATTCATCTTGACATTTATAAA
>JAMPHX010000056.1 GCA_023663205.1 Corallococcus sp.
AATAATCAAAGAAGGAAGCAAAAACGTCGCTGCGGGAGCAAACCCCATTATTCTTAAAAAGGGTATCGACAAAGCCGTTGAAATCTGCGTGGACAAACTCAAATCCATAAGCAAACCCGTTGCGGGCAAACAATCCATTGCACAAGTCGCAAGCATTTCCGCAGGGGACGACAAAATCGGCGAGTTAATTTCCGACGCTATGGAAAAAGTAGGCAACGACGGCGTAATTACCGTTGAAGAAAGCAAAACAATGAAAACCGAACTCAATGTCGTGGAAGGTATGCAGTTTGACAGAGGTTACGCTTCTCCCTACATGGCTACCGACCTTGACAAAATGGTTGCCGACCTCGACAATCCGTATATACTTATCACAGACAAAAAAATCAGTTCCATACAGGAACTTCTGCCTCTGCTGGAACAGGTTGTAAAAACCGGCGGAAAACTGCTTATCATAGCCGAGGACGTAGAAGGCGAAGCATTGACTACGCTTATTCTCAACAAACTGCGCGGAAGTTTCACCTGCGTTGCGGTAAAAGCCCCCGGATTCGGCGACAGAAGAAAGGCAATGCTGGAAGACATAGCAATTTTGACAGGCGGACAAGTTATCACCGAGGAATTGGGTTTGGAACTCAAAACGGCAACCCTCGATATGTTGGGACGCGCAAAACAAGTAAAAGTCGATAAAGACAACACTATCATCGTGGAAGGCGCAGGCGACAGCAACGCCATTGCCAAACGCGTGGCGCAAATTAAGCACCAAATGTCCGAAACGACAAGCGACTACGACAAAGAAAAATACCAAGAACGTCTTGCAAAACTTGCCGGCGGCGTTGCCGTAATTAACGTCGGCGCGGCTACCGAAATTGAAATGAAAGAAAAGAAACTGCGCATCGAAGACGCGCTCAACGCTACGCGCGCGGCGGTTGAAGAAGGTATTGTTCCCGGCGGCGGCGTTGCACTGCTTTCGTCGATTTCCGAAGTGGAAAAACTTGTCGAGACGCTTGAAGGCGACCAAAAGACGGGCGCGCAAATCGTACGCAACGCATTGGAAGCGCCTATCAAACAAATTGCCGCCAATGCAGGCGTCGACGGCGGCGTAATCGTTTACAACGTACGCGCCAAAAAGTCCGCAAACTACGGCTACGACGCTCTTAACGACACCTACGGCAATATGATGGAAAAGGGTATTATCGACCCCACAAAGGTTACGCGTTCCGCTTTGCAAAACGCAGCAAGCGTTGCGGGAACGCTGCTTACAACCGAAAGCCTTGTGTGCGATATTCCCGAACCTCCACAACCTGCGCCTCAAGGCAACCCCGATATGTACTAAAATATAATTTTGGACAGACAAACCGCCCCGAAAGCAACCCTGCTTTCGGGGCGGTTTTTGCTAAACCAACGTAAACCGCTTTTGCAAAAAAAATACGCCGCGTAATTTCTTGCACAGTTTATTTTTGCGACGTATTTGTCACTGAGTTACATACTGTATTTCAAGATTCCGAAGCCCTTTTTCTTGGAGAGCGCATAGGACGTTTCCGTAAGCGCAACCGACAGTAAAACAAAAATAGCGTAAACGGCGACGGTCATAGGTGCGTTTGAGATAAAAATTTTCCAACCGTATACGTATACGAATTCGTAAAAGACAAAGAAAAAGGAAAACTGAAACAAATATATATAGATACTGTACATCCTTAAACGACGGTACGCGGGGTTGGGCTTTAAACGCAACTGCTTGACAAACTGAAAAAGCAAACGGAATATACCGGCAGAAAAACAAAGCAGTCTCTGGCTACGCTAAGCCCTGCGTACGATGACAAAAACAATTCGCCGAACATCAAAAACGGGCACACTATAAGCAATACCGTATTGGTTTTGGCGGAAAACAGCATTTCCTTTTCCGCCAAAACATCTGCCGATAAGTACGTACAATACGCAATTGAGAAACGACAAATATACGCAATAGTTGCCGTTGATATATTTTAGCGCAGTTTTGAGATATCCCCCGAAGCCTGTATCGGGCAAGTACGAAAACACATTGAAGTACGAAGAAAACAGGCAGGCAATAAGATAAAACGCTATCGCTACGGCAAAGTTTGTTTTGAGCGAATATTTTGCAAGACGATTTATAATCAATACGCCCACAATGGACGAAACAAGATACCACGCGCCGTCATATACGCCCAAAAACAAAAATTTTAGCGTTAAAACAACGGCGGTTTCCGATACGCCGACTTTGTGTGAAGAAATAACGAATCTGTATACCAATACGGGAAGAAAGACGACAAGCCAAAACAAATACAGTTTGATTATTCGCAGGCAGTAATTTTTGATTATACCTTTTTTACTTGCAGGGTCTGCATTTATCTTTTTGAACAAAAAGTACGCCGACGAAATAAAAAAAAGAACGGAACGGCAATACGCGTCAGCATATAGTAAAACGACGTTAAAATTGCGACCGTACCCCCGTAGCGCCGGTCGGAGGAGCGCCTTAGACAGCCATATCCGCAAAAGCGTAACTGATAAGATGTATTGTTGCAACCAATAGGGCGCACAGAAACTTTACTAAGTCGATACCTTAATATGCTTGGGACGACCGAACGCCCGCACTACCGTTTTCCTTTGCGTTTTCCATTATTTTTTCTCCTTGGCAATAAATAAATTGAACAAATATCTTTGACTTTTGCAACAAAACGCCGTGTACGCTTTACATTTTGCATAGGCACTCGCAATTGTCTAAAACCCACTAACCTCTCTGTCCTTTACGTAACAGACCTGCGGTACATCTTTGAGTACAGACTCCTTTCCTCTTGCGAAAAAGTTCTGAAATTACATTAGTCAAATGCCCGAACAATTATCTCCTCAGCAAAGCAGTCCCGACACAAAACAACCGTTTACGTAAAAGCGCGCAATTTGCAGAGAACATTCGCAATAGTATAAACCGTATGTTTGCGTTGCGCAAAACCGCCTTTACAGCAGGCTCATTACAAGCGTTACTATCTCTCCGAGCAACACACCCGAAATATACAGCGCAGCCATTATCAGCAAGGCGCGTTTTACGCTGCGTTTATCTTTGAGCATAACCGCAACCGCTATTCCGCTGTTGGATACAAGCCCCGCAAGCATTGCCCCGAAAGAAACTATGCCTTCCGAATACAATCCCGTAAGTATTACGCTGCTGCCGCAATTGGGTATCAGTCCTATAAGCGCACACACAAGCGGCTGTACATACAGAGCCTGCGCCATAAATTGCGTAACGGCATCGTGCGCAAAATACAGCAATGTACCGAAAGCAAAATTTACAACCAATATATAACAAAAAATCTTGACGGTGTGCAATACGGGATGTTTCAAAAATTCCCATACGGAATGCTTTTGGCTCATATCGTGTCGGCAGCAGCCGTTTGAAGAATCGTGTTCCGCTTCGACAGATAACGGACGTCTGTCAAACAGATTGACAAGATACCCTATTGCCACCGCATACACAAACTTGATAAGCAGCGTCCACCCTGCCGCCGCGGCGGTATCGGGATTGGTGAGCAAAATGGGCAGCGCCTCATCGCTGGTTGCAATCAAAACGGCAAGCAACGTGCCTGTTTTGAGATAACTTTGCATATACAAATCTGCCGCCATTACCGAAAAACCGCACTGCGGAACAAGCCCTACGCTTCCTCCCACGAGGGGCGCAACCTTACCGCCGAGCAACTTGGTCGTGGCGTGTTTTGCCTTTTCGTTGGTTTCCAAAAACTCGATAAAGATGTAAATTAAAAACAAAAAAGGCAATATTTTGGCACTGTCTATCAGCGCATCCAGAAATACGTCAAGCATATATTTTGATTACCTTGTTGTGTGTCGCCGCATTGTGCAGCACTGCGTTTATTACCGCACTGTCTATCTTCGCGCTTATACCGCGCCGTATGTCACCGCTTCCGCTTTAAACGCAGAGGACGGCTTGTATCTTTCGCTTCCCCGTCGGGAAAATCTTCCGCAGGAAAATCGCCGCCGCCATCCGCGTCGATTGCGCTTTGCAGCAAATCGGCAAACGCGCGAACCGATTTTTGAAATCCGTCCGAAGAAAGCCACTTTGCTATTTTGCCGTTTTTGTCCGCATCGGGCGTAATGCGCGCCGCAATGCAGCGCATTGCAAACTTTTCGGAAACAAAGTTTTGTTCGTACGACCACAGCATTGCATCGGTTTTGCCGCACATTTCAAAACACTTGCAAATGTACAATCCGCGTGCAACCGTAAAGGCGTCGTTCAAGGCGTAGACTTTGAGCCCCTTCAACATTGCAACTTCGCCTTGCAGACAGTCGGTCAAATCTTTGCGCGTGGGACGGGTAAGTTGCGGACGAATATCTTTGCCGCACAAATGTTTTGCGCTGCCGAGCAATCCCAACATCTGCACGGCATTAAATGCGTACAATTCGGTTTTGACGCATTTGGCGCCCAAATGCGCCACCGTCGTTGCGTGTCCTTCGGCAAATGCCTCGGCGGAAAGCACCGCGCCGTCAAAACGTCTGTAAAGCGCATCTTGCTTTTCTTCCGCAAGGCGTTCGCTCAAATTTGCCAACTTGACGGCTTGTTCTCGCGAAAGCGGATACTCCGACAAAAACAGCAAATCGACGTTGCTTTGTCCTTCGCGGTAGTCGTCGTACATTACAGAACCGCAAAGATAACCCGTTACGTTATCGCCCGCAACGGATTTTACCGCGTCTACAAATTCGTCTATCTGTCCATACATACTCCCCTCCGCAAAATTCACCCTGCACGCAGACTTGTTTGCGACAGAGGTATTTTACTGCGTCATACCCGACCGTGTATATCCTTACACTGCGTTACCGCGCGGATTTGCACGGCGACTGCATTTTGCCCTTATTTGTTTATCAATCCCAAATCGGCGCACAAGTCTTCCAGACTTTCCTCCGGTTTGAGCAACTCCTTCAAGTCTATTACGTTACCCGAAGCATTGGCAACCTTTTCTATCGGATTTACCAATTTGTCGTCATTAAGCGCCTCGGCAGGCTTTTGCACCTGATTGACGTGTACTTGCGGCATTTGCTGTTCCATAGTGACGTTTGTTTCCGTCGGAGTTTCTTCCGCAAGCGACTTTTCAACGGTTGTTTTGTAAGCCTCGTTGCTTCGCGGATTGACGGGACAACTGCTTTCGTACGCCGCAACGGTTGCCGCAGTCTTGCTCTCGCCCTCGTAGTCGTGCATTACCTTTTCTATCTTACGCGCAAGCAAATTGAACTGCTTTACTTCGTCGCTTGACATACCGCTGAGAATCGTTTTTGCATACGACTGCCACGTTGCGTAAAACACCTTTGCGCGTTGCAGCGCAATCTGCGAAAATTTTTCCGCATCGGTTTTGAGTTCCTCAGCCAATTTTTGCGACTCTACAAGAGATTGACTTATTGCACGTTCGTTGAGCCTGTACTGTTTGAGTTCCTCTTGCAAACGGGCGTTTTCGTCAACCAAAGCAAATATGCGTTCCTTTTGGGTACGCATTACTTCGTCGTAACGCTGCTGAGTGCTTAGCAAATAATTGTCAACCTGTTCGCGGTCGTAACCGCGCATTTTAATATCGAATTTCATTTTTTCAGACTTCCGCGCTCCTCTTTTATCAAACGCTGTTTCAATTCGTACAGTTTATCCGACAAATCGACTTTGTACAAGTGAGGCTGTCTAAGCCGTTTGTACTCCTCCCAGAAACCGTCCAGATTAGTCTTGGCTTGCCTTTGAATTTCCGCTACGGTCGGACTGTCGTAAACGCACTTGCCGTCGACAAAAACGTCTTTGTACAACTCCACGGCGTAAAAATCGGTAATTGTCATGGTTTTCCAACGCTCAACGGGGTGCGTAATCGTCAGCGGTTTGTTTTCGTCTATCTTTTCGCCCTTCAAACATATTAGGTCGGCAATAGCCTTGTTTGTGGAACGCTCAAACAATCGGTAAATTGTCTTGATACCCGGGTTGGTGACTTTTATCGGGTTGTCGGAAATCTTCATCTTGGGATAATCGACGCCGCCGACCCTCATATTGCAGATTTTGTACACGCCGCCGAGGCTTGGGGTATTGTGACTTGTTATCATCTTGGTGCCTACGCCGTACACGTCAATCTTGGCGCCCTGCTCCTTCAACGACATCAAAACATATTCGTCTATATCGCTACTTGCAAATATTTTGCAATCGGCGTGTCCCGCCGCATCTAACATTTTGCGCGCCTGTTTGGAAAGATACGCCAAGTCACCGCTATCCAAACGTATGCCCAAAGGCTTGTGTCCGTTTGCTTTGAGATAGTCAAAAACTTTTATTGCATTGGGGACGCCGCTGCGTAGCGTGTCGTATGTATCTACAAGCAGCAAACAGCCGTCGGGATATGTATCGGCATACGCCTTGAAAGCGTCGTATTCCGTAGGGAACGACATAACCCAACTGTGCGCGTGAGTGCCTTTTGGTTCCAAACCGAACATCTTTGCGCTGAGCACGTTGCTTGTTGAGGAAGCACCGCCTATTACGGCTGCGCGCGCCCCGTATACGCTTGCGTCCGGCGCCTGTGCGCGTCGCAAACCAAACTCCAAAACGCCCGCCGGCTGCGCGGCATAAGTTACCCTGCGCGCCTTTGTGGCAATTAGCGTCTGAAAATTGATGATATTTAGCAGAGCCGCCTCCAAAAGTTGCGCTTCGGCAACAGGCGCGGTTACGGTAAGCAGCGGTTCCGTGGGAAAGACAACCGTGCCTTCCGGCAAAGCGCGTATGCTTCCGCTGAATTTAAAATTTTTGAGCCAAGACAGAAAATCTTCACCGAATACGCCCGTACTGCGCAAGTAGTCTATTTCCTCATTGCCGAAAGAAATGTTTTCCACGTATTCTATCGCCTGTTGAAGCCCCGCAGCAATGCAAAAGTTACTTTCCTCGAATGTACGATAAAACAAATCGAAGGTTGCAATCTCATCCGTCTTGCCGTGCTTGAAGTAACCGTTCATCATTGTCAGTTCGTAAAAATCCGTAAGCAATGCCAAATTGCCTTTCATACGCTATTCTCCCTGTTTGCTCTGTGATTTTTTGTCTTTCTTAGTAAGTTTTTCTTTGTCAACCCATTCGTGCAGATTTTCTACTCCGTAGTCGGGATACTTTTTGTACGGGAACACAAACAGCAAAAATTTGTTCAGTTTCGCTTCGTACGAATTTCCGCAGGAGCATTGACTTTCGCCGTGTTCCGCGCAAAGAGATTCTTTGACGGTTCTGCCTTCGGCGTGCTGTTTGATATATTTGACCGAAGAATATATTACAACTCCGCAAGCAGCGGCGCACAGAATGGCAACTACCGCCAATACTATAAGATTGGCAACGCCCTTTACCGCGCCCAAAACGGCGCAAACAATACTTGCGACAACCAAAGCGCCGCACACTGCGGAAAATACCGCAACAGACATCCATTTGGTATCGTATTCGTTTGTTACTCCGCAAGCGGGCTCGTTGCGGACGCCGCACTTATTGCAGTACAGTTTGAGCCTATCGTTTAGCGCAAATATTCCGAGTACCGAATATACTGCTACCGCGTCGCACAAAAATCCGACAATAAATCGGGTTTCGCCGCCCAAAACATACATTATGACTGAAATAGTAGTTAATATTACCGATAATCCAAGTAATATCCACCGCGAATGCGCCACTTCCGCCCTTTCCGACTTGAATAACTTGGAATACAGAGCGTGCAGTTGTTTGCGGTAAATTTTCGATAACGTCAGCAATCCCATAAGTATTGCAAACACCGAAACCAACTGCGAAATCTTGATGTCGGTTTGCGTGCTGCCTATCCACAGATACAAACTGTCGGTACGCATACCCTCGATAATCAACCTTACGATACCGTAGTAGATACCGTAAAACGCCGTGCACCACCCCAGTTTGTACTGTTTGCTGCGCATAAGCACGATTACGCAAATCAAAAATCCGATAAACGTCGCCGCGCTTTCGTAAAAGAAAGTTGCTTGATACCAACCCGTCTGCACCCTGCCGTTATTTATCCAAACGGCATAACCGTTGAAGCCGTGGTCCTGACCGCCCGAAATCCATTGAAAAAAGTTGGGCAATGCGGAATAATCGGTTGTAATCAAACTGCCGTGCGCTTCTTGGTTGGCAAAGTTACCCCACCGTCCGATGGACTGCGCAAGCAGCAATCCCGGCATAATGCAATCGGCTACGATTTTGAAATCCTGCTTTTTCAGTTTGGAAACCAACAGCGCCGCCAAATATCCGAGTATGACACCGCCGTATATGCCCAGTCCGCCGTCGCGGATATCGAAAAAGCGCGACCAATCGGCGGTTTGTCCTTCCCACGGGAAAATAAATACATACAAACGCGCGCCTAATACGCCGAGCGGTATTACGGCAATTGCGTATGTGCATATGTCGTAAGGATCGTAGCCGCGTTTTTTGAAAAATTTGCCTGCCACGAGTATCGCCAAACTCATACCGGTTACGATTATGATAGCGTACAGATAAATAGGCAAGCCGAAAATAAACACCGCGGGATTTCCGTTTGTGCCGCTTCCGTAGCCGAAAGTTTCGCTACCCCAAAATATTTTGTTCAAAAGCAATGTATCCAAATGCAAAATACCTTCTTCTTATGTTACTTGGTATTTTACTATTTTGCGCCGTCATTGTCAATTATTTTGTTCTTCAATGGGTGGCATTGCAAAAACCCGCAAAGATTTGAGTTTTTGCCCCTATCACCCGATATAATTAAGATAACTGCGTATTTGAACATAAAAACAGCCTGCGGGTAAAAATCAAACACATCTACTTGTCGCAGACGGCAAAACTTTGCATACCGCAAGTGCAACAAG
>JAMPHX010000057.1 GCA_023663205.1 Corallococcus sp.
CCGATATACCGATATATTATTCACGACTGCGGCACAAAGCAAAAGACATTTGCGTCCGTATTGACTTGAACGGTAAACTGTGTTATACTGAATTTTAACGCGGTCGGTGAAAACAATCCGACAAAAGGAGAAACAATGTACAAAGAGGCATTACATCTTATCGAGCAATACGACACAATAATAATTCACCGTCACAAAAATCCCGACGGCGACGCAATAGGCAGTCAGGTGGGGCTCAAACACTTGATTTGCGACAACTTCCCCGACAAAAAGGTATATACGGTAGGCGACCCCGCAAAAAGGTATTCCTTCATGGACGATTGTCAAACTGACGAGATAACCGACGACGTTTACAACGGAGCGCTTGCCGTAATATTGGATTCCTCAACAAAATTTTTGATTTCCGACGACAGATACTCTCTTGCAGCAAAAACGCTTAGGTTTGACCACCACATTTTTTGCGAAAAAATCGCCGATTTGGAAATTGTAGATACCACCTTTGAAAGTTGCTGCGGTTTGCTTGCCGACTTTGCAAAACAAAGCAATCTGAAACTTTCGCCGCTTTCCGCAAAGTCGCTGTTTACCGGTATGGTGACGGATTCGGGCAGATTCCGCTACGACGCCACGACAACGCGTACGTTTGACCTTGCGTCATATCTTATGAAGCAAAATCTCGACTTAAACGACATATACGGCAAACTGTACGAGGACGATTTTGAGATGATTAAACTGCGCGCGAGTTTTGTACTCAAAATCCGCTTTACGCAAAAGAACGTCGCATACATCTACACTACCAAGGAAGAACTTGCCGAACTCGGCGCGGATACATTTACCGTTTCGCGCGGAATGGTAGGAGTAATGTCCGATATACGCGGGGTTCACTCGTGGGTAAACTTTACCGAAACGGACGAGGGCATACTGTGCGAGTTGCGCTCGTCCAAGTACAACATAAACCCCGTTGCCGTCAAATACGGCGGAGGCGGTCACGCCAAAGCCAGCGGCGCAACCCTTACAAGCAAAGAACAAGCCTTTGAAATGTTAAAAGATTTAGACAATCTGCAAGGAGAATAATATGAACAAAGAAATAATGCAAAAAGTTTTGGACAAAATAGAACAATACGACAAAATAGTCATTACCCGTCATATGCGTCCCGACGGCGACGCCATAGGCTCGTCCAAAGGGCTTAGGGGTATGTTGAAACTTACATATCCGCAAAAGGATATAAGACTTATCAACGAAGATTACTCCGACTATTTGGCGTTTTTGGGCGGAGAGGACGAACCGTTTGCCGACGAGGACTACAAAGACGCGCTTGTAATTGTATTGGATACGGCAACCGCCGAACGGATTTCCAACAAAAAATACTCTCTTGCCAAGGAGTTGCTCAAAATTGACCACCACCTTGACGTAAAGCCGTACGGCGACTTGTGTTGGATAGAATCTTGGCGTTCCTCCACCTGCGAAATGGTTGCCTGCCTGTACAGCACGTTTAAAGACAAACTCAAAATGGACAAGGAAACGGCAACCTACATCTACTGCGGTATGGTTACCGATTCGGGCAGGTTCCGCTACGAATCCACAACAGGCGAAACTTTGCGTCTTGCAAGCCAACTGCTGGATTTCGGTATCGATACAGACAATATGTACGCGCATTTGTATTTGGAAGATTTTGACTTTTTGAAATTTCAAGCGTACGTTTTCAAAAAGATGTGCATTTCGCCTAACGGAGTTGCAAGTTTGTACGTTGACAAAGCAATGCAGCGCAAATTCAAACTGACCACCGAACAGGCGTGCGAATCGGTATCTTTTATGAATTCGATAAAAGGATGTATCGCTTGGATTGCCTTTATCGAAATGCCCGACAACACCATCAGAGTACGTTTGCGCAGCAGATTTATGACAATAAACAAAGTTGCGGAAAGGCACAACGGCGGCGGACACGAGTGCACCTGCGGGGCGACGCTTTTTGACAAAAAGGAAGTCGACGCGGTTATTGCCGACGCCGACCAAGCCGTCAAAGAATACAAACAATCCCACGAGGGGTGGCTATGAGAATACTTATCACAAACGATGACGGCATAGAAGCAGAAGGTATCAAAATACTTGCCGAATGGGCAAAAACCGTAGGCGAAGTGTTTGTGGTTGCGCCGCAAACTCAGCAAAGCGGCAAAAGTCACGCCATAACGATACACAACCCGTTTGAAGTAAACAAGGTGGATTTTTTGCCCGATGTAGAGGCCTACGCCATCAACTCGACGCCCGTAGACTGCGTACGGTTTGCCACATTGGGGCTTAAACAGCATTTCGACTTGGTACTTTCAGGAATAAACAAAGGTTACAATCTGGGCGAAGATATTTTGTACAGCGGGACGGTGGGAGCAATATTCGAAACATCGCTTCGCGGACTTAACGGCATAGCGCTTTCCACCGAATACACGTCTTTTGAAACGGCAAAACTGTGGCTTGACAAGATATACGGATTCTTTACGGAAAACAATTTATTTGCGGTAAACAATATATACAACGTCAACATTCCTTTGAACGCAAAAGATATTGTAGTTACACGTCAGGGCGGGGCGTACTTTACGGATGACTTTGTTGACCTTCAAGACGGCACATACCACCAAAAGGGCTACTGCATACACGACAACAAACGCAACTTGGAATTGGATACCGACGCCACCATATGCGGTTACGTTTCCGTAACGCCAATGACGTGCAACCGTTCCGACGCAAAAGCCTTTGAAATACTTGCAAACAAAGTAAAACGGCATAGTATTGCCTAAACAAAATTTATTGCCGAAATAAATTATAATATACCGTGCAGTTCGTTTCGAGCGATTAAACGCCCGCATTCAAAGATACGACGCATCTTTCCGAAGTTGCGGAAACGGCGTTTACAAATAATTTCTTTGAGCAATTGCCTTATCTGCAAATACTATACGCTATTCAATACAAAAAAAACGCGCACTCCGAAAATCTATCGGGCGCGCGTTTTTGTTTTTACAATAAATACGTAAATCCGTTGTTTACAAAACAGTTAACTGGTCAAGAAGATTAACTGCTATTGTCTTGCGTGCAATAACCGAAACAAAACGACTCAAAACCGCTTGAAAACGATTTTTAGTATCTCATAATGTTTTAGCAATTATTATGCTCATTGTTTTGCCGTAAAGCAGTTGACTTAAATTGCACATTCAAGTGTTATGTTTATATTTCGGTTCTGTGCGTCTGGTTACGCAATCAGCCCTGCAAACCTCTGGATTGACGTTCCATATCTTCGATAACAATGTCGTAAATTTCGCCGAGCGATGCGCAATACTCCAATACCTGCCAAGGTTCGTTGGTGTGGAAATGAATTTTGATTAGTTCGTCATCGCCTACCGCAAGCAGACAGTCGCCTTTGAAATGCGTGTTGAAATATTCGCGAATTGCGTCCTCGCTGAGATTTTCGCCTTCGATTAGAAGTTGTGTGTCGTATTTGAATTCAAGCATGGTTTTCTCCTTTTATTTGCCGTACATTGCGTCAAGTTGACTTTTGACATTGACGATGGCACGTTGGTTTTCTTCTTCGGTTCCCACTACCGTAACGTAGTTTTTGACCATAGGTTCCGTTCCGCTGGGGCGGACGATAAGTTTGCTGCCGTTTTCCGCCAAGAAGGTCATTACGTCGGATTTGGGCAAATCGACTTCTGTTTGAGTAAGATAGTCGCGCGTAAACACTACTTTGCTGCCTGCAATCTCCGTCACGGGATTGCGGCGCAAATTCTCCAAAAATCTGCGCTTTTCTTCCGCGCCTTCCGCGCCTTCGAAGCGGTATGAAAATGTCTTGTGCAAAAATTTGCCGTATGTTTTGTACAAAGCGTCCAATCTGTCTTTGAGCGTCAAACCTTGCTTTTTGAGAGAGGCAGCCATTTCCGCAACCAACATACTTGCGACTACGGCGTCTTTATCTCTTACGTAAGTTCCCTTCAAATATCCGCAACTTTCTTCAAAACCGAACACGTATCTGTCCCTTTCGCCCGATTGTTCCAATTTGCCTATTACCGTGCCGATGTATTTGAAACCCGTCAGTACGTCTACTACTTCCGCGCCGTAATCGGCTGCCAATCGGTCTATGAGTCCCGTCGTTACGATGGTTTTGACAATAACGGGATGCTCGGGCAACTTTTGTTGCGCTTTCAAAGATGACAAAATGTAATCGCACAGCAAAATGCCCACTTCGTTGCCCGTCAGTTGAACAAACTTCCCTTCGCTCTTGACGGACACCCCTATGCGGTCGCTGTCGGGGTCGGTACCTATAACAATATCGCAATTCTTTTCCTCCGCCAATTTACGCGCAAGCGTAAGCGTTTCGGGAAACTCAGGATTGGGATACGGACAGGTTGTAAAATTGCCGTCGGCAAATCCCTGCTCGGCAACGGTATGTACCTGTGCGCCTCTGCGTTGCAGCAGTGCGGGGACAAACTCGTAACCCGCTCCGTTAAGCGGAGTATACGCAACTTTTATTCCGTCGGCGCGCGACAAACTTTGCTTTTCAACCTCCGAAAGATAGCGTTCTTCGAGGTCGACCGTTACATATTGTACGTATCCGCTCGCCGCTGCGTCATCGAGAGAAACAACTTTTACCTCAAACGGGTCTACTCTTTCAATATACTCGGTAATTTCTTCCGCAGCGGCGTCCGTAATCTGACAGCCGTCGAAACCGTACACTTTGTATCCGTTGTATTCCTTGGGATTGTGGCTTGCCGTTACGTTTACTCCTATGTCACAGTTGAGTTCGCGCGTCATATATGACAAAAACGGCGTTGGTTTGCAACCTTTTGTAATGTGGCACTTTATATTATTGGAAGCAAATACCTGCGCTACCGTTTGGGAAAACAACTCGGAGTTGAGCCTGCTGTCGTATGTTACGCAAGCAACATTGAAACCCTTTGTTTTCATATAATCGGCAATGCCTTGCGTGGTTTTGATTATCGTGTAGACGTTCAAACAGTTCGTACCCGCGCCCATTGTGCCGCGCAGCCCCGCAGTACCGAATTCCAAATCCTTGTAAAACGCATTTTTCTTGGCATTTTCGTCGTCTTGCATAAGCGCAAGTTGCCGAATAATATCCTTATCTTTTGCTCTTTTTTGCCAAATTTCGTAATTTTTCAAATAATCCATACGTAATCTCCTTAAATTTTTCAAACAGATTTCCGCGCGGCAAATACTGAAAAACCGCCGTTTTTACTATTTAACAACAATATTTTATTCTACATACTCCGATACTAACCAAGCAATTTGAGAGAAAATGCCAAACGGCGCATAGTTTCCTCTTTGCCCAATATCTCGGCAATTTCGCTTGCTCCTCCCGGAGTTGCGGCAAGCCCCGACAGCGCCACGCGCGCCGGCCACAGCACTTGACCGTTTTTGCGTCCCGTTTCGCTTGCAAGTTCCACAAGGGCGGTATACAGCGATTGATTATTCCAATCGGTGACGGAATTTAATTTGTCCGTTATTTGCGGCAATACTTCGCGCGCCGTGTTTTGGTCGGTCTTTTGCTTTTGGTTTACAAACAAATCCGTGTCGTATTTGTCAAAATGCGTCAAAAACTCCAACTTGCCCTCTATTTCCGCAAAAGTTTCGATACGGCTTTGGATGAGTTTGCAAAGCAACTTGTAATCGTACTTTCCGCAAAGGCAGGATTTATCGAGCCACGGTTTGGCGTACGCGCAAAAGTCTTCAAAGGGCATTTCCTTGATGTACAGCGAGTTTAACCAAGCAAGTTTGACGGGGTCGAATATCGACGGACTTTTGTTTATGCCCTCTACGTTAAACTTTTGTTTGAGTTCTTCAAAACTCATCTTTTCGGTGTCGTCCTTGGGCGACCAACCCAAAAGCGCGATGTAGTTAATTATCGCGTCCTTCAAGAAGCCTTTGTTAATCAAATCCTCGTAACTTGCGTCGCCGTTGCGCTTGCTGAGTTTGTGTTGACTGTCCTTCATAATGGGCGGCATATGTATGTAGACGGGACGTTCCCAACCGAATGCGTCGTACAGATAGTTGTACTTGGGCGTGCTGGAAAGATATTCTATCCCGCGCATAACGCAGTTTATTTCCATCAAATGGTCGTCGATTACGTTGGCAAAATTGTAGGTGGGCATACCGTCGGACTTGATGAGTATCTGGTCTTCGAGTTCCGAGTTGTCTACCGTAATGTCGCCGTACACGACGTCGTGATACGTACTGCTGCCCTCGGTAGGCATATTTTGTCTTATTACATACGGTTCGCCGTTTGCGATGCGGCGCTCCGCTTCCTCGCGCGGAATGGCAAGACAATGTTTGTCGTATCTGCGCGCGCCGTTTACGTCGGGCAGACTTTTGAGTCTTTCTTCGCTGCAAAAACAATAGTATGCGTGTCCGCTGTCAATAAGTTTCTTGGCATACTTCAAATATTCGTTTTTGCGTTGGCTTTGAATGTACGGTCCGTAATTTCCGCCTACATCCGGTCCCTCGTCGTATTGAATGCCCGTTTCGCGCAGCGTACGGTAAATGAGGTCTACCGCGCCGTCAACCTGTCTGCCGAGGTCGGTATCTTCTATGCGCAGTATAAGTTTGCCGCCTTGCTTCTTGGCGTACAAATACGAGTACAACGCTGTTCTGAGCCCGCCTATGTGCAAATACCCCGTGGGGCTCGGCGCAAATCTCGTTCTCAATTGTTTCATACTTGTTTCTCCTATCTATTGTTGAATTTGTTGTAATTTTCGGAAAATTTTTTGATATGACCGTTTTGAATAAAACTGTAATAAACGCCGTCGCTGTTAAATATTCCGTGTTCCAACAGCGCGACGCCCAAATTGGCAAAAGTAAAGTACAACTGCTCTGTGTATTTCAAATCCGCGTCGCTGGGTTTTGCAATCCCCTTGACGTGACTGTGAAACAGCATTACTCCGCTTGCCGAGTGCAGCATGGCATCCGATACCAACTGCTTGATAGGTATGTTTACCGCCATATTGTCGTTTGTACAGTAAAACTTTTTGCCTATAAACTTTGTAGACGCGTCAACATACACTACCAAAAGTTTTTCGTAATTTCCGCCCGAAAGAAGCGTCTGCGCATACGAAACGATATCCGACAGCGTCGTAAGACGTTTGGCTTCGGCAGCGCTCTTTTGATAGCGGAACCATACGTCTTTGAGCAAAGACAGGTTAACCGCCGTGACGGTGGAAATGCCCGCTACCCGCACCAACTGTTCGGGAGATGCATCCAACACTCCGTACAAACTGCCGAATTCTTCCAAAAGTTTGTGCGCTATCTTATTTGTGTCTTTGTAGGGCAGGTATTGAAACAGCAGCAGTTCCAACACTTCGTGGTCTTGAAACGAATCCAACCCTTCCGAAAGATATCTTTGTCTAAGTCTTTCTCTGTGTCCTGCATTGGCATTTTTCATCGCAAACATCTCTTGTAATATTTTTCCGTAAATATAATAGCACATTTGTCGATAGTTGTGTATAATATTTGTAAATTATATAAATTTTTCGGAGAATACCATGACTGCAAAACAAATATTGGACGGTCAGTTTGACCTACTTACTGAAACATTACAAAACGTCATAGCCTTTGACACGACAAAATCTCAGCCCAAAGACAATGCGCCCTTTGGCGAAAACAACCGCAAATGCCTCGATTACGTACTGGATACCGCACGCGGTTTCGGGTTGGATGTTTACGACTGCGACGGCTACGCGGGACACGCCGAACTCAAAGGTTCCGGCAAAGAAGTGCTGGGAATATTGGGACACCTTGACGTTGTACCCGCCAAACTTGCCGACGGTTGGATTTACCCTCCCTTTGACGGCGTAATTGCCGACGGCAAAATGTACGGCAGGGGAACAATGGACGACAAAGGTCCTATGATTGCCTGTCTGTACGCCGTAAAAGCGTTGAAGGAATCGGGCTTTGAACCTTCCAAAACCATTCGATTGATATTCGGCTGCGACGAGGAAAGCGGTATGCAATGCGTGGAGCACTACTTTTCCAAAGTACCTGCGCCCGATATTGCGTTTTCTCCCGACGGGGATTTCCCCGTTATCAACCGCGAAAAGGGCATATACCAATTTGTAATAGACTTCGGCAAAACTGACGGCAGAATAATAGATATTTGCGCCGGCGAACGCGCCAATGTGGTTGCCGGCAAATGCGTCGCAAAACTCGATTTGGGCGTTGATACGTCAAATCTTGACATAGATACGCAAACGGCAAATAACGCAAAAGTATTGACGGCAACGGGCAAAAGCGCGCACGGCAGCACTCCCGAAGAAGGAGTAAACGCCTCTTGGCAGATTTTCCGCGCGCTTCATACGCTGTTTCCCCAAGACAAAGCCATTGCCTTCATCACCGACAAAATGCTTGACTACACAGGTAAAAGTTGGGGAATAAATCTGCACGACGACGTGAGCGGCGACCTTACCTGCAACATAGGCGTAGTACGTATCGTAGACGGCAATCTCAAAGTTTCCGTGGACGTGCGCTTCCCCGTAACCTACACTTGCGCGGATTTTGCAAAATTACTTGCGCAAAACACCCCGTACGACATTACTCCCGAACACGTTTCGGAACCGCTGTACGTTGCCGCGGATAGCACATTGGTAAGC
>JAMPHX010000058.1 GCA_023663205.1 Corallococcus sp.
GTCCATAAAACAAGTGCAAAAAGCGGCGAATCCTCCGCCTATTTGCCGAAATTTGCCCTGTTGCGCTTTGCAAACGGGCGTTTGCGGAAAGTTTTTTGTCAAAATATCATAAAATTACGCTTTTTGACGTGTTTTCGCGCAGAATGTGTGCTATACTATGTACACCAAACGCAATAGTTTGCTTTGCGCATTTATTGTAACACAAGGAAACATAAGTCGATGAAGCAAAAAGACACAAACACGGCAGGTATTGTCGAAAACGTAAAAACAGACAATCAATCCGAAAAAGAAAACCGCAAACTGAAAAAACAATCGGCAAAGGACGAAAAAAAACAGCGCAAACTCAACACCGTTGCCGAAAGAAAGCGTCTTGCGGAGGAATACAAAAACAGTTTGCCTTACAAACTGCTTACCATTGCCAAGGAGCAAAAATCCGACGTCAAATGGTACAAGTTGGACAACGCGGCGTTGATGTATCCTCTTACGGCATCCAACGAAAGCAATGCAATGTTCCGTATGTCGGTTCAACTGTACAAACCCGTTGACCCCGTAACACTTCAATACGCCCTTAACGACGTTTACAAACGCTTCCCCACCATGACGGGCTGCATAAAAAACGGCGTATTTTGGCCGTACATCGACAAACCTTACTACCCTATCGTTGTGTCGGAACAGAAGAATTTGCCGTGCAGACCGCTTTCTATGGACGGAAAACACAGCCAAATGCGCATAACATACTTTAATAACGAAATTTCTTGCGAAATATTCCATTCCGCCGCAGACGGAACGGGCGCAATAATTTTTTTGAATTCGCTGCTTTGCTGCTACTTCCGCCGTCTCGGAATAGATATTGCCGATATGACAAACTGCCTTGACCACAGAGATATACCGTGCAAAGCAGAAATACGCGACAACTTTGACAAAATTGCCGTTAAGAAAAATCCGCCTCCGCTGCCGCCGGTGGTAAAAGCCTCGTCATTTGACAAAGCCACTCCGTTTATCGGTGGCGAGTTTGTTACCCGCCGCGGAATTTGCAGTGCGACGCAACTTAAAGAAACGGCAAAAAAGCACGACGCTACCGTGACGGAATTTTTGGGAGCAGTTGAATTGCTGGCACTTGAAAAACTGCGTCAGGCAACTGGCAGCGACGCAAAACATCCCGTAAGGATACTTGTCCCCGTCAACCTGCGCAAAATATACGACGTAGATACTTTGCGCAATCATTCCAGTTACATCTTCTACACCTATCACGGACAAACCGATTTGGACGAAATAATCGCGGATATAAAACAACAGGTAAAAGAACAAATGCGCGACGATTACTTCCGAGGAATGGTTAGTTACAACTACAACAGCGGAAACAATCCTCTGCTCAAAATCGTACCTCTCGGAATAAAGCGTCTTGCGGTGAGCGCGGCGTGCCGCCGTATGGGCGACGGGATAGTAAACTCCGCTACTCTTTCCAACGTGGGAGTAATTTCCGCACCCAAAGAATTTAAAGACCACGTGTTGAGATACGAATTTCAATTAGGCAAACCGGCGCGCAAAACCGTTAACTTTGCCGTCGCAACCTACAACGATTACTGCGTAATATGTGTGTCCAATTCCTTTGCGGAAACGGACGCCGAACGGACATTCTTCCGAATACTTGCCGATTACGGCATAAATGTTGCCGTCGAAAGCGACGTTACGGAGGGCATACAATGAAATACTGCACAAAATGCAAAGTAAACGTAAACAAACAACACGACAACTGTCCGCTGTGCGGCAGTTATCTTGACAGCCACAATGACAACGACAACTTTGCCGAATACGCCAAACACGAGGACTGCGTTACCCATCCCGTAATAAAGATAGAAAACAAAGTGAACTTTTTGAAAACAAAGTTTAACAGAATTACCCTTGTGCTAATGCTCTTGACGGTAATACTGAACCTTTTGCTTACGCCGACGCTCAATTGGTCGGCTTACGTTGTGATAGGCTGTATGTTCGTGATGTTTTGCGTAATAACGCCTATTGCCGAAAAATCCAAACTTCAACACCAAATAAAAGTCGACGTCGCTTTGATTACTTTGCTTGCCGTTGCAATGGAACTTGCCGTGCTGCGGCTGGGATTCAATTGGTTTGTTGTAACCGAAGTGCTGCCGTGGGTATACGTTGCGGCGTTGGTGCTTGTAGACTTTTTGATACTGTTCCGCAGATACGAAGATAAGGGACTGTTTGCAACGCTTATCTACTGCACCGTTTTTGCCGTTCTTCCGCAAATTACCATGTGGATAGCGCGCGCCGTCGGCGCGGTTGAAACAAGCCCGCTTAGGCTGTTTATCATATTCTTTGCATCGCTGCTCAATACGGCGATTATCTTGATTGTCTGCACCCGTTCGCTAAAAGAAGAAATGGAAAGAAATCTGAGCATATGACGCGTAAAAGCAAACCGACGAATAAAAAACATTAGCATTTAAACAAACCATACATTAAACCGAAAAGTCTTGTCGAACGTAAAACAGTTAGACAAGACTTTATTATTTTATTGAAAACTTTATATAAACCGAATAGCAGTCAATTACTTTGTCGAGGGCGTTTGTTCCGCTTTACGGCAAAGCAATATATGCCCTCTCCCTAAAAATGCTTTGCGGCGCTTTTTGCAGTAAAGTTAGCGCCGCAATCTCTACCGCAAATTTGAGGCGATCAATTTGTCTGCAAAAGATTCAATACCCGTTGCAACAGATTACCCGCTTGTCGATAACAGTACGTAAAATACTCTCCGAAAACAAAAATCCGCAAAATATCTCGGCAGAAATTGCCGATAAAACATAACTTTATTTATTCTCGCTAATCTTTTTGGGAAGGCGCAGAATATCCCCTTCCGCAAGCGGATAAGGACAATCGATAACCAGTCGCTGCTGCACCAAATTGCAAACTTTGACGGGATTGCCCGGTTCGTCGGTAATACCTGTCGCCGCAAACGTCTTGTTGAAACTTGCGCCGCACGACAAAACTTCCAAGACATCTCCCTCCGAAAACTTGTTGCGCTGTTCTACCGTTGCCCTGCCGTCGGAATAAGCAATTACTTTGGCAATAAATTTGCTTTCTTCCACTGCTTTGCTCGATTGGTAATACTGTCTTTCCGCATCTTCGTCATAGTAAAAACCGGTAGTATAACAACGGTGGCTCGCCTTGGAGAGTTCTTCCTGCAAAATATCTTTGAGTTTATCGTCAAAACGTCCGCTGCAATAAGCGTCGATTGCTCTGCGATAAGCATTGACGACCGTCGCCACGTAAAACGACGACTTCATACGTCCCTCTATCTTGAAACTGTACACTCCCGCATTCATCAAATCGTCCAAGTGACTGAGCATATTGAGGTCTTTGGAATTGAAAATGTATGTGCCGCGAGTATCTTCCTCAACTTCCATGCTGTCGTCGCGGCTTACTTCCCTTACCTGCCACTTCCAACGGCACGCCTGCACGCACTCGCCTCGGTTGCCGTCGCGTTCGGTAAGGTAGTTGGAAAGCAGACATCTGCCCGAGTAACTTATGCACATCGCTCCGTGCACAAAGGTTTCCAACTGCACGTCGGGACAAAACTCGGCAATTTCACGTATTGCCTTTACGCCAGTTTCGCGGGCAAGCACAACCCTTTCCGCGCCCTGCCGTTTCCAAAAATCAACCGCGTATTTGTTTGTGGTATTTGCCTGCGTGGAAATGTGAACGGGAATACGGCAGTTGCTTTTGACAAAATCGAACACTCCGACATCGGATACAAGCAATGCGTCCGCCTGCGCCTTTTCGAGTTTGCCGAGATACTCGCCCAAACAGTCAAAGTCGGCGTTTTTGGCAAATATATTTACCGTAACGTAAACTTTTTTGCCTATGGAATGGGCATAATCGACTGCCTTGGCAATCTCGTCATCGGTAAAATTGTCGGCAAAAGCGCGTAAGCCGAAATTTTTCCCGGCAAGATAAACCGCGTCCGCACCGAAGTGGAACGCAGTCAGCATTTTTTCGTAATTGCCGGCAGGCGCCAGCAGTTCAAAATCCGTGGATTTCATTGTTATTTTCCTCTGCTAATTTGACCGAAACCGTAACGCCGTCGCCTATGCGGTACAACTTTGTTTCAAGCGTCGGTTCGGCAAATATATCGTCCAAAAACTTTTTGAGATTGCGCGCTATAGTTATGTGCTTGTGACGCTTATCTTCGGGGACGTTTTCCACCAAGCCTTTGTACAGCACGTTGTCGCAAAACAGCACTCCGCCCACGTCGAGAACGTCCGACAAATACGGCAGAAAAACATCGTACTGTCCCTTGGGCCCGTCCAGAAAAATAAAATCGTATTTGCCCGTCAACGAGCGCACTATTTCGCGCGCGTCGCCGACAAACAAATTGACGCGCTGCCAAACCCCTGCGCGAATAAAATTTTGCTTGGCGGTATTTGCCGTATCCTCATCTATTTCAACGGTGTTGAGCGTAGCGTCGGGGCTTGCCGTCAGCATAATTATTCCGCTGTAACCTACCGCCGTGCCGATTTCCAATATTTTGCGAGGTCGGTACTTCTCCGCAGTTGATTTGAGCAAAGCGCGCGTATCGTCTAACATTACGGGAATGTAATTTTGCCGAGCGTAATTTAAAACTTCTTTGAGTAAATCGTCGGACATTGTTTACAGTTCCAATATCAACGGCAAAACAACCGGATTGCGTTTGAGTTTTACCCTGAAATAATGCTTTACGGCGCGTTGCAAATTGCTTTTGAGCGTCGCCACGCTGCAAGATTTGATGTCGGTTTTGCCGATTTCGTCCTCAATGAGTTTCTTTACGTCGTCGCAAGTTGCGCCGTCGCCGTTGAAAAAGCAGCCGCGCGACGTAACTTCCGGCCCGCTTACTATGCAGCCCAATTTTTTGCTGATACCTACTGCCGCGACCAAAATGCCGTCCTCGGCAAGGTTGAGCCGGTCTTTCAAAACAATGTTGCCGACGTCGCCCACGCCCAAGCCGTCTATCATGACGTTGCCGCCCGCCACTTTGCCTTCCGTCTTGAAGGTGTTGGCATCCACCGCTACGCAGTCGCCTATATCGGGGATGATAATATGCGACTTTTTGTGTCCCAACTTTTCCACCAACATGGCGTGTTGTTTGAGATGTCTGTACTCGCCGTGAACGGGTATGAAGTAACGCGGGCGAACAAGCGTATAAACAAGTTTGAGTTCCTCCTGACAGGCGTGTCCCGATACATGTATATCGGCAAGTCCCGAATAAATTACCACGGCGCCCAATCTGTACAGATTGTTTATTACGCTGTATACATCCTTTTCGTTGCCCGGAATGGGGTTTGCGGAAATAATTATCGTGTCGTTGGAGCCTATCTTTACTTTGTTAAATTCGCCGCTTGCCATACGCGTCAATGCCGACATCGGTTCGCCTTGGCTGCCCGTAGACAGTATAACCAATCTGCCGTCGTCGATGCCGCCGATTTTGTCTATATCTACAAACATATCTTGGTCAAACGATACGTATCCTACGCGCTGCGCAGTTTCGATGCACTTTACCATACTTCTTCCAGAAACGGCTATTTTGCGTTTATACTTACAGGCAAGCGAAATTATCATATTGAGCCGGTCTATATTGGATGCAAAAGTCGCAATAATGATTCTTCTGCCCTTGGCGTCGGAAAACAGTTTGTTCATAGTATCGCCCACTACCGATTCGCTCATAGTGTAACCCGCTTTTTCCACGTTGGTGGATTCGCTCATCAGCAGCAATACGCCCTGTTTGCCTATCTCCGCAATGCGGTTGAGATTCATTATCTCATTGCCGAGGGGTGTGTAATCCACCTTGAAATCGCCCGTATGCAGCACTGTGCCGACGGGTGTGCGCAGACATATTGCGCAAGCGCCCGCAACGCTGTGCGAAACGTGTATGAACTCCGCAGAAAACGCGCCCAGCGTCACTATGCTTTTGTCGCCTACGGTTACAAGGTTAACCTTGGATACAGAATCGTGTTCCAGCAATTTGTTTTCCACAAGCCCCAATGTGAGTTTTGTGCCGTATACGTCCAATTTGCCTTCCAGCGACTTTAACACATACGGAACCGCGCCTATGTGGTCCTCGTGTCCGTGAGTAAGCAGCAGTCCGCGTATTTTGGAGCGGTTTTCCGCAAGATAAGTGACGTCGGGTATTACTACGTCCACGCCCGGCATATCGCTTGTGGGGAAGGTCATGCCGGCGTCGATTATTACTATATCGTTGCCGTATTCGAACACCGTCATATTTTTGCCGATTTCGCCCACGCCGCCCAAAAACATTACTTTGAGTTTACCCTTGGGTTTGTCGTACCCTATCGGTTTGCGCTTGTTCTTTTCCGCAAAATCGGGGAGAGGGGCTTTGCCGCCGTGACGGTGCGCGCCCGTTCCCTTTCCGCTGCGGTTGCTTTTATTTGTCGATTTTGATTTTGAATCGTTGTTTTTCATATTATTATACTTCCCGTTTGGCACGCAAAACCTGCATGCCTATATTATTTAATTTTGTTGCGCGGACTTACCAGACATAATTGTTACGGCTTGCTGCGCATATTTTTTAGGGGGAGGTAGCCCCAAAGTAAAACAAGGCAAACGAAATTACCGTCTGCCTTGCCGTAATGTTATTTTGCGTATTTCTTTTCCACTTCTTCCAAACCGAACATTTTGAGTTTTTTGTAGAAATACGGAAGTTGTTTGGATTCGAAATACTCCACCATGTTTACGCATTTTAGCAGATAAAACGCAATCAAATCGATTGCTGCGGTGACTGCCGCCGTGATGGCGCTCGGAAGCAGCCAATTGGCTCCTACTGTGACGATTGCCATTACGCAAACAACGGCAAACGTCTTGACGTACACCGACCAAAAGCACTTTGTTACAGACGCAAAACCGTTACCCAAACCTTTGCCGACACCGACGTTTTCCATTACGATTGACGGCGCCCACAAGGACAGCAGCGTAAGCCGCATTGCATACAGCGCAATACCCAAGACGAGCGCGGGTACAAACGTCCAACTGCCGAAGGGCAACAGCAGCAGCGAAAAGCCGACAGTGCTGAATATAATTACAAAGTCAAGCAAAATAGCCGTCACTGCCTGTAACAGCACAAAACGGAAACTTTTGCCGAGTTTTTTGACAAAATACCAAGTAAAAGGTCTGATATAGTTGGTAGTCATAAACTCGCCCAAAGAACAGTATACGGCGATATCCGACGAGGCAACCAACATTCGGCACGCAACGTATATCAGAATAAGCATAAGGTATGCCAATTCCATCCTGCCGAACAACTGAGGTAACTGTTCCAATACTTTGCCGAAGTCCTGCAAAAGTATATCCGCCGCCTGTCCCAAAATATCTCCGTTGAAATTTCCGCTTTTTATTCCGTCTACCACCGTTTCCACCGCCTCGGCAAAACGTATCTCGTTTACGGCGGTCATAACCGTTTCAAACAATCCGCCGACTATAAGCAGACACAGAGCAATTACAAGCGCAATCAACAGCACTTGACAAACTACCGTTTTGACCATCAACTTCCAGCACGTAGCCGAAAGTCCGAATGCTTTGCCGAAACGCATTACCGTCCACCTCCCAAGTAACCGTATCTCGGCAAATCGCGTCTTTCGCCGTCGGTGTAATCTTCGTAGGTTTTGCAACACAAACAGGGATAGTACGAAAACCACAAAAGGTAAAACAATGCAAATACCGCCGTTTTTATCCAACGGTTACCGATAAAGTACGCCGCAGCAGACGTAAACACCTTGCTTACAGCAAACAGCAATGCCAAATACCCGACTACTTTGCCGCGTTTGCTGCTGATAAGACGCACCGAGTAACTAAGCGCAATGTTGAACCGATAATCGTCGTGCTGTACTGCGGGAAGTGCACAAGAAAAGTACCCTAACATAACGGCAAACAGCACTTCTCCCACCAGTATGGCAATTGCAGACGTTACAAACAACCACACGCCGTTCAAAAACAGCGAAAACAAATAACACAATCCGTACGCAATAAGCATCAGCACCGCTATTACGGCAAAAAGCAACAATGAAAACAGCACCGTACGTCCGAGGTTATCCCATACGCGTGCAATCAAATCCCGACGCGTCTTGACACCGTACCTCATATGGGTTTCTATCTTGACGATAAGCAAACTTACCGCAAGCAACGCCGTCAACAGGGCAATCAAAAGAATCCACCAATCCTGTTTGAGGACGTTAAGTATACTTGTACCTGCAACGTCGAAACGCGGACCGCCGTCGGCGGAAAAAACAAACTGTAAAATAAAATCCGCGCGCAAACCGTCGGCTGCGCACAACCCGAAACAAAAGGCAGGCAGAAGTGCAATAGGCACTACTCCCCAAAAGTTCCGAAACATATATTTTGCGGCGGATTTATTTTTGTCCATATTTACCTGTCCGAAAGTTTCGAGCGTATTTGGGCGCCGAAACAGTATTTATCTGTTACAGTATACATTATTT
>JAMPHX010000059.1 GCA_023663205.1 Corallococcus sp.
CAACTTCCCCGCCGATTTCATAAGCGAAGCGGTTGACCAAACGCGCGGATGGTTCTACGTATTGCTTGCGGTATCCACGCTTTTGTTCGATAAAGCCCCCTTCAAAAACTGTATTGTTTTGGGACTTGTGGGCGACGAACACGGCGTCAAGATGAGCAAGCACAAGGGAAACGTCGTGGACCCGTGGGATAGTTTCAACAAACAGGGGGCAGACGCGGTAAGATGGTATTTTTACACTTCCAGCGCTCCGTGGCTTCCCAGCAGATTCTACGACGAAGCGGTATCGGAAATGCAGCGCAGATTTTTGGGTACGTTGTGGAACACATACGCCTTCTTTGTGCTGTACGCCGATATAGATAACTTCGACCCGTCTAAGTACAAACTTGACGACTGCAAACTGTCGCTTATGGACAAATGGATTTTGTCGGAACTCAACCAACTTATCAAGACGGTTGACGACGGACTGAGCAGATACGAAATAACGGATACCGCACGCGCAATAGAAAACTTTACCGATATGCTCAGCAATTGGTATGTTCGCCGCTGCCGCGAACGCTATTGGGGCAGCGAATGGACGGACGACAAACAGGCGGCTTACTGCACGCTGTATACCACGCTTGTTACGCTTGTAAAGGTTGCCGCGCCGTTTGTGCCGTTTATTACGGAAAGCATTTATCAAAACTTGGTGCCGCAGTTCTTCCCCGATGCGCCCAAATCGGTGCATTTGTGCGATTTTCCCGTTGCAGACGAAAATCATATAAACCGCAGACTCAACGTCCTTATGGAAAAGGCGGTTCAGATAGTGGTTTTGGGAAGAAGCGCGCGTAATGCCGCCAATATCAAAAACCGTCAGCCGCTTGAAATAATGCACGTAGTCGGGGCAAACGACCTCGATAAGGAAACGCGCGATATTATCTGCGACGAGTTGAACGTCAAACAGTTGGTAAATGCCGATGACGCTTCCGCCTTTGCGCAATTTGAAATCAAACCGCAACTCAGAACGCTCGGACCGAGGTACGGCAAGGTAATCGGCAAAATACGCGACTTCTTTGTTAACTTGAAGGAAAAATCGCAGGAGATTGTAGACGCCGTGCGTAACGGCGGAACTTATTCGTTTGAAATTGACGGAAATCAAGTAAACGTCAAGGAAGAAGATTTGCTGATTTCTTCGCAAAACAGGGAAGGCTACTCGATAGTGGGAGACAAACTGTTTACCGTTGCGCTGGCAACTACGCTTTCGGAAAAGTTAGTGGACGAAGGATTGGAAAGAGAATTGGTTTCCAAGATACAAACAATGCGCAAGGAAAGCGGTTTTGTAGTTACCGACCACATTGCAATCGAGTATGAGGCGGATGATAAATTGCAGGCTGTATTTGAAAAATTCGGTAAAGTCATTGCCAAAGATACGCTTGCCGATTCGATAAAATGCGGCAACTGCGGCAAATTCAGCAAAAAGTGGGACGTCAACGGACACCCAGTAACGCTTTATCTGTCGCTTGCCGAATAATTTGCAAACAAATATTCAAAATGTGTGTACCTAAAACGAATTTTGTCGGGTACACATTTTTTTGTAGCGTATTTATACATACAGGCATTTGCACGTGCACAGGAATCTGCCGTAACAAATGTTATTTTTGTTTCCATATACCCGACCTGTTGCAGTACATCACAGACGGATTCCAATACGTTTGCGGAAAAGCCGAAAAAATATATTTATTGCGGTGCGCAGCGGAAAAATCGGTTCAAACGCGGTTGTGGGCGGACGAGCGTGCTTTACGCGCGGCAAACTTTTGTCGAGAGAGTTGTTAATGTTGCGTTTTGCAGTGCAGTGTGGTATAATCTCGGTATGAAAACTGCATTGATTACCGGCGCATCGAGAGGTATAGGCGCGGAAACGGCAAAAGTATTTGCGGAAAACGGTTACTGCGTGTACGTCAATTATTTCAAAAGCAAACAGTCTGCCGAAGATTTGGTCAAACAGATTACTGACAACGGATTGGATGCCCATGCAATATACGCCGACGTATCCAAGGAAGACGACGTTGCGGCAATGTTCGGGCATATCGAAAGATATTGCAAAAGGTTGGACGTGCTTGTAAACAACGCCGGCGTCAGTTTGTACAGACAAATTCAAGACGTAGAAAGCGCGGATTACGACCGCGTAATGGATGTAAACTGCAAAGGCGCGTTTCTGTGCAGTAAGTACGCCGCCAAACTTATGCTCAAACGCGATTTCGGCAGTATAGTCAACGTGTCGTCTATTTGGGGACTGAACGGCGCAAGTTGCGAGAGCGTTTACAGTATGAGTAAGTTTGCGATTGTAGGGCTGACGCGTTCGCTTGCCGCCGAGTTGGAAGATGCGGGAATCAGAGTAAACTGTATTTGTCCGCCCATTGTATCGACTTCGATGAATGCTCGATTTACAGACGAGGAAGTGGACGAATTTAACACCCGATTTTCTACTCGGACTGTGTCGCCCCGTGAGGTTGCGCAAGAAATATACCGACTTTCTCAAACGGAAGCAAACGGTGAAATATTAGATAAATTTTAGGGAAAAATAATGGAAATACTGTATTGGGCTATCGCCGCGTTAGTTGTGCTTTCGGCAGTTTACACGGGAGTATGCGCCGTGGCTGCAAGTAAATTTTTGGAAATAACCGCGCGTCCGCGCGGACGTACAATCGAGGAATCGCGCAAATTCCAGTCGGAACAGGAAAATTGGGATTTTTCGGAATACGACGCTTGGGACAAAAAGCAGTTTGAACTGCCGTCTTTTGACGGAGTGACGCTGCGCGGGGAATATGTCTGCAATACGGCAAATGCCGCTTTGCGCAGAAAGGTAGCAATTGTCTGCAACGGACACACAAGCAACCGTATACAGTCTGTAAAGTACGCAACGCTGTTTTTCCGCAAAGGATACGATATACTGCTGTATGACAGCCGTTACTTTGGCTTGTCAGACGGCGATTACTGTACTTTGGGGCAAAACGAAACTCGGGATTTATCTTGCGTTATCGATTTTGCAAAACAAATTTTCGGCAGCGATTGCGTCATAGCCTTACACGGCGAATCCATGGGGGCTGCAACGGTTTTGAACGTGTTGTCGGTGCGCGCCGACGACGTGGATTACGTAATTGCCGATTGTCCGTTTTCCGATACGCGCAAACTGTTTTCCGAACTGATACGGCAAAGGCACTTGACGGTGTTTCCCGTGCTTAACTTTGCGTCGTTTTTGGCAAAGCACAAGTACAATTACGATTTCAAAAGCGTAAGTCCCGTAAAGGCGGTGGAAAACTGCAATACTCCGATATGTTTTATACACGGCGCGCAAGATAAGTTTATTGTACCCGAGCACAGCAAAGCAATGTTTGCAAAATGCAAAAATCCAAGTTGCGAGTTGCACCTTTTCGAGGGCGCGGCGCACGCAAGAAGTCATATGACAAACAGACAACTGTATACCCGTACGGTGTTTGACTTTATCGACAAAACGGAACAGGAACTTAAATTAAACGAGCCCAAAGCGGCTTAAATCAAGGAGAGAATATATGGTAAAAGTATCCCAAATCGAATACAAAAGAATTGCAAAAGAGGAAATTCTTGCCAAACTCGACGAGTTTGGCAAGCGGTTTGACAGTGCAAAAAGTTGCGACGAGTTTTTGAAGGTTCACGCCGATTACAAAGAATATTCGGAACATATAAGCACGGTAATGCAAGTGGCGTTTATACGTTTTACGCTCGATACGCGCGACGAATTTTATGCAAACGAACAGGACTATCTCGATGAAATAACTCCGGAAATAGGCGTAAAAAGCGCGGAAATCAACAAACGTTACTTAACAACGCCCTTCCGTAAGCAATTGGAAAAGGTTTTTCCGTCGGTAATGTTTACCAATTTGCAAATGCAGATAGACGCAAATTCTCCGCTTATCGTGGAAGAAAAGGTGGAGCAAAACAAACTTGTTACCGCATATACCAAACTTATGAGCGGATTGACGGTAAACTTTAACGGCGAAACGCTGACGCCCGCCGCTCTGCGCAAGTATTTTACCGATGCCGACAGAAGTTTGCGCCGCGGCGCGTATATGGCGCTTGGGCAGTGCCTCGAAGATAACAAACAGCAACTTGACGAATTGTACGACAAACTTGTAAAAGTGCGCACGGTAATGGGCAGAAAATTGGGCTACGACAACTTTTCGCCTCTTGGGTATCTGTCAATGCAGCGTAACTGCTACGGCAAGGAAGATATCGCCAAGTTCCGCGCCAACGTCAAAAAGTATTTTGTACCGCTTGCCGTCAAAATCAGAGAAAAGGTCGGCAAGGATTTGAACCTCGGACAACAGTATATCTACGACGACGCGGTATTTACAAAGGATTCCCCCAAACCTATCGGTACGGTGGACGAAATTTTTGCAAACGGCAGCAAAATGTATCACGAGATGAGCGAGGAAACGGGCAGATTGTTTGACCTCATGGTGGAAAGTCAAGCCTTTGACGTTATGAGCCGCGAAGGTAAGTGGGGCGGCGGATACTGCACGGGACTGCCGGAATACAAGTTGCCATTTATTCTAAGCAACTTCAACGGTTCGGCAGGCGACATCGAAGTGCTGACGCACGAATTCGGACACGCTTACGAATATTACAAATCATTCGATATCGATACGGAGTTTCTTTCGTCTATCTCGATGGAAACGGCGGAAGTGCATTCCATGAGTATGGAGTTTTTGGCATATCCTTGGATGGAACTGTTCTTCGGCGACAAAACGAGTCAGTACAAGTTCTATCACATCGGCAGTGCGGTTACGTTTATTCCCTACGGCACCATTGTGGATTACTTCCAGCAGACTTGCTACGACAATCCCGATATGACGCCCGCACAGCGAAACGAATTTTACAACAAAATCGAAAAGGAATTTATGCCGTATATGACAACCGAAGGAATCCCCGCAATACAGGACGGCAGACGTTGGCAGAGACAGGCGCATATATACGAATCTCCCTTCTACTACATCGATTACTGCCTTGCACAGTTTACGGCATTGCAGTTTTTGGCTCTTTCGCAAAAAGACTACGACGCCGCTCTCAAAAACTATGTCAAATTTTTGTCCTTCGGCGGAACAAAGACGTTTACTCAATTGATTGAGGAATGCGGATTGTCCAGTCCGTTTGAAGAAAAATCTTTTGCGGAAGTGGTAAATACGGTAGAAAAGATTCTTGAATTGTAATTCCTTTTAGAGGAGCATTTAAAAACCGATATGCAAACTTCATTGCAAGCGCAACAAAAACCGTGCTTGCAATGACGTTTTTTTTGTAAAATAAAACCGCCGATAGTTCAGGTTCAATATTGTTTGCGTTATCTATTGCCGCAATGCGGTTTGCGCTTTTTGCCTGTTGCTTTGCAAGGTTATGCGATTGATAATCGAATATTTAAATAAATTACAAAAAACCCTTGATTTTAACCGAAAATATGTTATACTGTTAATGCCAAACAAGTTGTATGCCCAATCGTAAAAGGGTACGGGCTTTATTTTGTTATATAGAAATTATATAGATTTTCAATTGTGTCCGTTTGTATTTGACAAAAATGCAAATTTCATCTATGCGGACACAATTGCGCGTACTGTATATTAACTTGTTTGGCGACAGTCGGAGTTTGCGTTTTTTGTGCGTTAACTTCGGTTGGCGCACTTTTTTATTTTAGGAGGGTTTCAATATGAAACGCAAAACTTTACTTTGGGTACTTGCGGCGGTGTGCGTTGTGTTTTGCATGTTGAGTTTTGCTGCCTGCAACGTAAATCCCGAGCATTCGCACAGTTACAAATGGGTGGATAACAATGACGGAACGCACAAACAGCATTGTTCCGTCGAAGGCTGCGACCAACCCGATATAAATCTCGGCAGTCACGATTTTACAAACGGCAATTGCATTTGCGGCAAAGAAAAACCTACCGAGCCTGCTCCGCAGCACAAACACGAATACAAGTGGGTAGATAACGACGACGGAACGCACAAACAGCATTGCTCTGTGGAAGGCTGCGACAACCCCGATATAAATATCGGCAGCCACGATTTTGCAAACGGCAACTGCATTTGCGGCAAAGAACAACCGATACACAATCACGTTTTCAATATGGAAACGGCAACCGAACCGTACTTAAAATCTTCTGCCGATTGTATGCACAAAGCCCAATATTATTACTCCTGCGAGTGCGGCGAAAAGGGCACGGATACGTTTGAATACGGCGATTTCGGTCAACATTCGCAGTTCGGCAATTGGCAGCAGGAAGTGCCTGCAAGTCATACGGCAAGCGGTGTCAAAGGACACAAAGACTGCCTGATTTGCAACAAGCATTTTGACGAAAGCGGCGCCGAAATAACCGATTTGGTTATTCCGCAGATTAAGCATAAATTTGACAAACGCGTAGCGGAAGAACAGTATCTTGTAAGCGCGGCAACCTGTACGCAAAAGGCAGTATATTACTTTTCCTGCGAATGCGGAGAAAATGGTACAGATACGTTTGAATACGGCGAACCGCATACTTACGGCGACGATAACCTCTGTACTGTATGCCATATTCACAAGCCGAGCAGCGGACTTAAATTCAGTATCACGGGCGATACCGCTTCCGTCACGGGAATAGGCTCTTGCCGCGATACCGAAATTTATATTCCGTCAACTTATCAAGACAAACCCGTTACGAGCATAGCAAGTTCTGCATTTTACAATTGCGGCAGTCTTACTCAAATAACCATACCCGATTCCGTTACAAGCATAGGCAGCGGTGCATTCAGTGCTTGCCGCTACGTCACAAAAATAGTCGTGCCCGAATCGGTTACGAGCATAGGTAAGAATGCATTTTTGGCTTGCAACGAACTTGTCGATGTGACAATTCCCGAAAACGTAACGGTTATCGAATCGATGGTGTTTTGCGCTTGTACCAAACTCAAAAGCATTACAATTCCGGAAGGGGTAGTAAGTATAGGAGACGACGCATTCGCTACTTGTCGAAGTCTGACCCAAATAACCGTTCCCAAAGGGGTACAAAGCATAGGTATCAGAGCATTTCAAGGATGCAGTGCGTTGACAAGCATATCGTTGCCCTTTGCGGGGGCAACGGCAGACGCAACCGGCAGCACATTGTTCGCTTATGTTTTCGGTACAACCGATTATCAAAGAAGCAATGAATATGTCCCCTCTACGCTAAAAACCGTCGTAATAGACGGCGGCATTATCGGCGACTATGCTTTTGCGTTATGCAGCAATATAACAAGCATAACGCTCGGCGACAACGTAACATCTATCGGCACTTCCGCATTTTGGAATTGTACCGCCTTGACCAAATTGACGCTTGGTGACAACGTGGCGGATATAGGCGCATCTGCGTTTGCAGGGTGCAACAGTCTGCAATACACAACTGTCAACAATACATCTTACGGTTACAATGTTATGTATTTGGAGAGCAAGAGCAATCCTACTTTCGTAGCGGTAAAAGCCACCGATACAAACATAACCGATTGTAAAATAAGCAGCGATACAAAAATTATATATGGTTTTGCTTTTAATGGTTGCAAAAATTTGACAAACATAGAAATTCCCGAAGGCGTAACTATGATTAAGAGCGGGGCATTTCAGTATTGCAGCGGATTGACAAGTATTACCATACCGCAAAGCGTAACAATTCTCGGCGATTTTGTATTCAGCAATTGCGGTAAATTAACAACAATAAATTTCAACGGCACACAACCCCAATGGAAAGCCATTATCAAAGGTGACAAGTGGAATATCGGTACGGGTAACTATACGGTAAAGTGTTCGGACGGAACGCTTAGCAAAGCGCAAAGCACGTAAATTACGAGTAAGTTGCTTTGGACAAATGACTTTCCCGATATTGTTGTATTGCAAATATTTGATGTTTCGTCATTAAGGTTGTTCCAAAACTCTTTAGTAATCGTCATTGCGAGGAGCATAGCGACGCGGCAATCCAGTAAAAACGTGTATTTATACGCAAATATTGTGCATTTATATTAGAATACCGGATTGCTTCACTGCGTTCGCACTGACGGCTGTCAGTAGATTTTGGAACAACTCTATTGCAAGCGCAGTTTATTTGCTGCGCTTGCTATGACGTTTTTTTTGTAAAACAAAACAGTCGGCAGAGTTAGCGGCTGCGACTGTATAAAAAAACTTGCAGAGTTAACTTATATGTAATGCTTCTGCGTATTGCTTGTGTTTTTATGCAACATTGCTTGCGCAATTCTTATGTTCTTGTGTAATATTTCTTGCGTTCTTTCTTTACATTGATTTTGTAAAATAACCGCACATAAACAATATTGCTTGTGACATCATGTAATGCTTCTGTGAATTGCTTGCGCAATGCTTAGGTGCTTTTGTTAGTTTAATTTTTTTACAAAATAACCGTATATAATCAATCGCGTATAAAATACAGCGTGTCAGTTAATAACTGACAC
>JAMPHX010000005.1 GCA_023663205.1 Corallococcus sp.
ATTTCCATCGGTTCTATCGCCGCGGAAATGGCAACCAATACCGAAGTTCCGCACCACTTTTTTGTTATTGCAATGGTGATATACACGATAGTATCTCTTATATGCGGTTTGATTTCTCTCAAATCCGTAAAGGCTCGAAGGTTTATCGACGGCACGCCTATTGTACTCATCCAAGACGGTAAGATACTGTACGACAGACTCAAAAAGTCGCAAATGACGGTAAACAGTCTGCTGTCGGAATGCAGATACGCCGGCTACTTCGACCTGAAAGACATTGACGTTGCCATTTTGGAAACAAGCGGCGAATTGTCTATACTCCCCAAAGCGGAAGCCAAACCGGCAACGGTAAAAGACCTCGGCACGGAAGCGGAACCCTCCTCCCTCAAAGCAAACGTAATAATAGACGGCGAGATTATGGAAAACAATCTCCGCGCAGTAGGAAAAGACGTAAAGTATCTCAAAGACAAACTCGACGGCGGCTCGCAAATAAAAGACGTGCTGCTTGCCACGCTTGACAACGAAGGCGAACTTACCGTTTACCACAAAAACATGGAACCGCGTATTTACAAAACATTGGACAAGTTTGAATAACAGTCAAAATACAGATGGCGGAAAGCGCCTCGGTATCGAACTTTTACCTTCAACTGCAAAATAAAGTTCTGCCTCAATAATTATTGCCGAACTGCCGATAGAAAGTAAAAGAAGAATATCGATTATTCCGTGCATACTCGATTAAGTCAAAAAAATCTTTTGGGATATAATCGCTAACCTCGGCATTTAAAAAAAAGGTAAAAGATGATTTGACGACACTCGGCAAAACAAAAATTGCTTTTTCATTGTTTCCGCACTGCGCACGCAGTGCCCCCCCCAGACAAAACAAGCGGCAAACACCGCTTGTTTTGCATTGTCGGAACAAAGAAAAAAGTCAAACACCGTACAGGGAAGTGCAGCCCTAATTGCCGCAGTAACAGTCGATTGGGGATATGTAAATGGTATTAAAATTGAAGCAAATGCTATTTCAACCACTTACGGACGTGAAATTTTAAAAACTTTATCCGAAGAAGTATTGATGCAGGTAAAATGCTTTATCGGAGTAAAGAAAAAGCCAATCGTTGACAGTGAACCTCGGGATACGATTTCCCGACGTTATATCAACTCTTGACTCCGATACCATTATACGCAAATTCAATGCGTTTGTCAACGCACAAACGAAAAATCTTGCGAAAACTATGTCAAAAGGGGCTTGCCGCAAAAGCGGCAGCCCCTTTTTTGTATTCCGTATTGCTTTGTATCTACTATTTTCTCCCTCTTTTTATGCCGCGCGCCGCCAAGTTACTAAGCGGCGGGCAGCGCATTGTAATACAAAACAAGGAACAGCGCCGATATGACTACCCAAACCGCCCCTACAATCAACATATAAAGGAAGTCGCGCGTTTTTTCCTGCTGAGCCTTGCGGTAGTCGTAAAAAGTTTTGTACTTAACCTTTGTCAAATCCCGCTTGAACAAATCAAACAGTTTGCGCACACCGTATGCAAGCATATCGAACGCGCCGCCCTTGGTTGCAAAAACCAACAGACCTATGCACAGCATTATTATGCCGGGTACGAAAAAGGCATCGCACAGATTTTTCATTATTTCTCCGCCGTCCGTTTGCGTAAATGTTCCGAATGCCCACAAAAGGCATACGGTCACAACCGCACAGACAACGAAAGCAATGACGTATTTGATATATTTTTTCATTGTATCTCCGCGCGCTAAGCACGCACAAAGTTGTTAGATAAACCGATTTTGCGGTATTGTTTGCCCGCACCTGCACGACGCATCGCACACGATTTTTGTTTGCGCGCGGTACGTTAGATTGTGCCGAACAGATGTATTGGCAACGCAGGTACTCGCAAGTGCGTCAATGTCGCAGCACGCAGACGTTCTTTGCGTCCTTACGCGACCGACACGTTGCATTACATCAAGCACGGTTTGCATTCCGTTTGCAAAAAGTTTCCGAAATCGCATTCTATGAAACACGCGACGCGCAATTTGCGCGCGGCAAAGCACTATTCGCTCTTTTGCCCGTCAATATCGGATTTGGTTTTTGTTTTTCTCGGCGCGGACGTTTTTGCCGTCTTGGTACCGGTTGCTTTGGCAGAAGCCTTTGCAGAAGATTTTGCCGTTGCGGATTCTGTCGATTTGGCAGTTCTTTTTGCAGTTGTCTTGGTTGACTTTTCCGCAGCGGATTTTTTACTTGTACCGCCCGTCTTTTTTGCGCGCGGTTTGGATTTCTTTTCCGATTGCTCCGCCGCGGTCTCGACGCCTTCTGCGGATTCTGCCGCTTCCGCTTCTTTGAGTTCCGCAACGTACTTTTCAAATTCTTCGTCGCTGCAACTTACAAAGTGTCCTTCCCTTACTTCGCGCAGCGTAGGTTGCTGCACCGAATAATCGTGTTCCGCAAGCGGATTGTAAATTATTCTTTTGCGTTGTTTTTCAAAGTGAGGGTCGGGCAAAGGTATTGCCGAAAGCAGCGACTTGGTATAGGGATGCAGCGGATGCGCAAACAATTCGTCGCTGGTTGTAAGTTCCACTATTTTGCCGAAATACATAACGGCTATTCTGTCGGAAAAATACTTTACTACCGATAGGTCGTGCGCGATAAACAGTATTGTAAGACCCAATCTTTCGCGCAAATCGTTAAGCAAATTGATTACCTGCGCCTGAATGGAAACGTCCAATGCGGAAATGGGTTCGTCCGCAATGATAAGTTCGGGGTGCAGGATGATAGCGCGCGCAATACCTATACGCTGACGCTGTCCGCCGGAAAACTCGTGCGGATAACGTCCCGCGTGTTCGGGGACAAGCCCCACAAGGTCAAGCACTTTGTAAACCTGCTCGTCAATGTAATTTTTGTCCTTGATACCGCGGATTATCAAGCCCTCGGCAATAATTTCGCGCACGGTCATACGCGGATTAAGCGACGCAATAGGGTCTTGGAATATCATCTGCATTTTGTTCATTATGCGGTCTTTGCCTGCAAGTTTGAGTTGCTCTTTGTATTCCTTTTCCAGTTGCGCCTTTTCGTCTTCCGTAGCGCACGCTTCAATCATAGGTGTATACTTGTCGGTGACAAGTTGCATTTCGCGCCGAGCGTAATCCTTGTTGCAATACTTGTGGTCGTGCTTTGCGCTCTTGATTTCCTCCGTTTGCTTAACGATTACGTCGTTGAGGTCGGCGTTTATTTTGTCCACTTCCGCTTTGTGACGTTCGGTAAGCGTTTGCTTTTGCGCCTCGTCGGCGTTTTGCAAATCGGATTTGAGGTGTGCGTTGAGCGCTTTGATTTGTTCGTTTGCCTGCGCGCGCGCGTCTTTTATTGCTTGTTTGTAACGTCTTGTGCCTGCGCAAATGCGCTGGCCTTCAAAATATACCGAACCGCCCGTAATGTCGTAAAGACGTATTATCGAACGACCGGTTGTGGTTTTGCCGCAGCCCGATTCGCCTACAAGTCCAAAGACTTCGCCTTTGCAGATATCGAAACTGACGTCGTTTACAGCCTTTAAATATCCCTTGCCCATCTTGAAAAACTGTTCCAGATGCTGCACGGAAAGCAATACTTGTTTGTTATCAGCCATTGCGACGCGCCTCCTCTTTCATTCTGTTTATTCTGTCGGTAACAATCTTGGGCGGGTCAATCTTGGGCGCTTGGGGGTGAAGCAGCCACGTTGCCGCAAAGTGCGTATCGCTCACTTGGAACATGGGCGGCTGCTGCTCGAAATCGATTTCGAGCGCATACTTGTTGCGTGCCGCAAACGCGTCGCCGACGGGCGGGAATATCATATTGGGAGGAGTCCCCGGAATTGCTTCCAACTTTTCCTTGGTGTCGAGGTCGGGCATAGACGACAGCAAAGCCCAAGTATATGGATGCCGCGGGTCGTAAAATACGTCGTCCGCCGTGCCGTACTCGACAATCTTGCCGGCGTACATTACGGCTATTCTGTCTGCCATGTTGGCGACTACGCCGAGGTCGTGCGTAATAAATATTACCGACAGGTGACGTTCGTCCTTTATGCGGTTGATAAGTTCCAGTATCTGCGACTGAATTGTAACGTCAAGCGCGGTTGTAGGTTCGTCGCAAATAAGAATATCGGGGTTTGCCGCAAGCGCGATTGCTATTACTATACGCTGACGCATACCGCCCGAAAACTCAAACGGATATTGATTGTACCGTATTGCCGGTTCGGGTATACCCACTTCGTTAAGCAGTTTGAGAGCACGCGCCTTTGCCATTTTGCGCGTAACCTTGTACACTACCGCCGACGCTTGGTCTTTGAGGTAGTCTATCAAATTTATCATTGCCTGCTTTGCGTCGAAATCGGCGTCGGTTTCGATATCCTTGCGCAAACTTGCGCGCAATTTGTGCAGAACCGCGCGGATGTTTTTCTTTGCAAGTTCCAAATCCACAAGCACTACGGGCACAACCTTCCAATCGGGAGTTTTGCCCTTTTGCACAAGCGCGTTGTACTTTGCAAGTTGCTTGTCGTAGCGTTTTTGTTCGATAGGATTGCGTTTGACGCCTGCAAAATACTTTTTGACAGCGTCGGCAAAACTTGAACCGAACGTATATTCCACGCCGTTTTTGGTAACGACAAGCCTGTCGATTGCCTCGTCTACCTGTTTGGAAAGAACCTTGACGTAATTTTTGGCAATCTTTACGTCCAAACTGTCGTTGCGGAAATATTCCAAACATTCGTCGGTGGATTGAAGCAACTGCTTCTTGGCTTCTATCGATTTGGCGTGACTGTTCAAAATCGCTTTTGCGCCCAAATCGATAAAGTTTAGCATAAACTCGTTATCCAAATACTCGCGCGTCATATGCGTAAGTTCGTCTATCGGCATATCGTCGATGTTGGCGTCGGGGTTTTTGAGCATATAAAACCCAAGCGTAAAGTAGTTGGGTTTGGGGCGCTGCGTATCTGCGTCCAATATTTCCGACAGTTCTTTCAATGCGGCAACGCCCTGCTCGGAAACTTCGTGTCCGTTTGCAGACGTTTCCGCTTCCTGCAAACGCGCAATTACGCCGCCGAGTTTTTCGTCCATAACGACTATATCGGGATGAAGAGTGCCGTTTATTTCTTTTAGTATGTGTTTGATACGCGCTTTGGCGTCCAACTTTTGGTTTTTCTCTACCAAAAACACAAGGTCGTCCACATCCAATTTGAGTTCGACGGCGTGACGGTAAATTTCGTTGTAATTGCTTTCCAACTTGGTGCTATTTATGCAGAAAGTGTCAAAAAGTTTGCACTGCTCGTCGTTAAACTTGACTTGTTCTTCGCTATCGGCGCACACCTCGTCCATATTTTTGTTGAGCAATTTGAGTTTGCCGTTAAAACTCGCCCTCGCGCTGCGCTGACCCGACTTGCTTTTGAGAAGCATTGCCTCGGTAAGTTGCTTGCCGACTTTCATGATGGGGTTGAGGCTTGACATAGGGTCTTGGAAAATCATTGCTATTTTGTCGCCGCGGAGTTTGTGAAAATCGTCCTCGGAAATTTTGAGCAAATCCTGACCGTCGTAAATTATTTCTCCGCCTTCCACAATGGAGTTGCCGGCAAGTATTCCCATAACGGCGCGGCTTGTTACCGACTTGCCGCTGCCCGACTCTCCGACGATTGCCAGCGTTTCGCCTTTGTACAAATCAAAGGAAATATCGCGCACAGCCTGAACTTTACCGCCTTGGGTACGGAAGGAAACTATCAAATCCTTAACTTCTAATTTCTTTTCCATATATTAGTCCTCCGAGCCTCTGAGCGACGGGTTAAACGCGTCGCGCAGTCCGTTGCCGAACAAGTTGAAACTTATCATAAGCAGCGATATAAACAATGCGGGGAACAGTATAATATGCGGGTAATTTGCAAGCGCTCCCTGACCGTTGCTGAGAAGCGTTCCTACGCTTGTAATGTTGGAAGTTTCAAGGTTGATAATTCCAAGATACGACAACGTGGATTCGCTGAAAATTACGCTTGGGATAACCAATATCGAACTCGTGATGATAGTACCCAAACTGTTGGGGAAGATATGCTTGAACATGACTCGGAAGTCCTTTGCTCCGAGCGTTCTCGCCGCAAGTACGTATTCTTGATTTTTGAATCTGTAAAACTGCGCGCGCACGTTGCTTGCCATACCTATCCAACCTGTCAGCACAAATGCAAACAGCAGACTGGGTATAGAACCGACTTTTTCCGCCAAGTGCAGTTTGAACAGCGTAACAACTATCATAAAAGGCACTCCCGACAATATATCCGATACGCGTTCCATTACAAGGTCGGCTGCTCCGCCGTAATAACCTTCAATTGCGCCGTAAATCGCGCCTATCGTAAGGTTGATTGCAGAAACGAACAACGCCAACAGAAAACTGAAACGCGCGCCCTTGGCAAGACATACAAACAAATCCTGTCCCTGCTCGTTTGTTCCGAACACGAAACTCGGCGACGCTCCGCCGTGCAAATACGCAAAATATTCCGAATAATCGTAACGTACGCGGTAACCGCCCTGCACTTTTACTCCGTATTTGTATACGAGCGTTTCTCCCTCTATACGCGTGGAATCGTAACCGTCTTTGCCGTCGTAAGCAAGATATTTGTTTTGATAGTTTCCGTCCGCGTCGTAAATTGCCGCGCCGCCCTTTTTGTTATCGGTGACATACCAATAGTTGCCGTCAAGAGGCAAATAACTTGTGGACGTATCTACCATAGGGTAGAAAATCTGTACGCCGTTTTCGCTTTGATACTTTTGCAACGCCTGATACTCGTCGTTGCGCATAATGCCGGTAATAACTCCTACCTGCAAGTAAGTATCGCGTCTGACGACATACTTGTTGACGCCGTCGTCGCCCGTCTTTGTTTCCAGCAACACAATGGCGGGTTTGCCTGTTTCGACGACTATACCGTTGAAGTAGTCAAAGTCGGCTTGATTTATTTCAACCGTTTCCGTTCCGTCCCAAAAGCCCGTTCCCTGCAAAAAGCCGATTTTGGGCAAGCAGTTTTTGTAACGCGCGTCGCGGTCGGAAACTTCAAACGGCGAAAAAATAGGCACTATTATTGCAAAAAGCAACAGTATAAGAATAATTACCGCACCCGCAACCGAGCCTCTGTTTTTGCAAAATCTGTTGAACGCGTCTTTAAAATAGCCGACAGGTTTGGTATCGAATTTCAAATCGCGTTTGTCGGTTTTATTTGCCAATGCAAATTTTTCGGCGGGAATATTGTTGTACTTTTCAAATTGATTTGTCATATTATCTCGCCCCCATTCTTATTCTCGGGTCGATTATTCCGTAACTGAGGTCAATCAAAATACCCGCGGCAAGCCCGATAAATGTGTAGAACGCCGACAGCATCATAAAGAAATTGTAATCCAAAAGATTTATCGATTGAATGTACAGCGCGCCGACGCCCGGTATGGCAAAAATTTGCTCGATAATCAAAGAACCCGACAAAATACCGACAAACTCGCCTATTATCATAGGGAATATGGGCACCATTGCATTACGCAATGCGTGACGCACCGTTGCCTGTCCTCGCGTCAATCCTTTGGTACGCGCAAGCAGCATAAACTCGCTTGTCAGCACTTCGGTAAGTTCCGCACGGGTAAAACGCGTCAGACCCGCAATTACTCCGAAGGACAGCGACATAACGGGCGCAAGCATAGATACAAACATACTCCACGAAAAATAATCCGTGCCCGCTTCCACTACATACGGCAGCCAACGCAATTTGAAACAAAAGATGTACTGTACCAAAAACGCATAGATGTAACTCGGTACGGAAACAAAAATCATAACTCCGGTGGAAATAACGTGGTCTTGCCATTTGTTCTTTTTGAGAGCGGCAAAAATGCCCAGCCCTATACCGATAGGAACGCTGAGAAGAATACTGTACACATTCAAAATCATCGTCATTGGAAGTTTTTCGTTAAAAACCTCCGTTACGGGACGCGTCTTGTACATTGTTTCCCCGACGCCCCAATCGCCGTTGATTATGACGTTTTTCCAAAAAATAAAGTATTGAGTTATTATCGGTTTGTTGTAGCCCATTGCTTCGCGTTTTTCAAGGATTATTGCCGCCTGAGCCTTGTCTTGCGGAAGTTCCGGCAAAGGAAGCAACTTTATCAAAACAAAGCACATAGTCATAATAACCACAAACGTCAAAAGCATCAAGCCGATACGTTTAAGTATATATTTTACCATATCTCTTTTCCCTTAAATTTTATCATGTAATGCGTCTGTGACAGACGCATTGCAAAATAAAATTCTATTGACAGAAAGGTTCAAAGAACCCCTCTGTCACAGAATTTAATACATATTTAGTCTTGCCGACTACCGTATTAACTTACGTAATCGAGCGTATCTCCCTTGGAAAGTTGTTCGTTTACGTATGCTTGCCACTCGACGTCGTCGTAGTTGTAAGTCATAAAGCGCAATCCGCCGCGGCCTACAAGTTGGATGTAATCCTTGGTGGCAAATTCCACCTTGTGCGAGTACATAGACGCTCCCGTCACGTACCACAGCGTTACGTCGGCGTTCAAATCCAATACAGCCTTTTCAAGACTTGCAAGAATAAACAGTTTTACTTCCGCATCGGCATTTGTGTACGAAAGCGGTTCTTGACCTTCGCCCATAGGCAGCGAGCCGTTAAGCGCTTTGCACCACTGAGTCAACGTAAGAGTACGCGCCTCGCTTTCGCCGGGAACCGTCAAAGTTAGAGCCTGACTGATATCCATGCCGTATTCGTGCAAAGAGTACGAATCGGGGTCAAGGTAGCATGCAATTGTTCCGAACGGGTCGAAGTTTCCGCCGCCCCAAGCAGTCATGATGATATCCGTTTCGCCGGCAGCCATTACGTCGTAGAACTCGTTGCCGCCTTTGCCGTTCATAATGATTTGTACCTTACCGGCATAATCGGTGTCCTTGAGCACATCGGTAATAGCGCCGGAAATGAAGTTGTATACATTTACATACGTGGTATCGTTGCTGTACAGCAGCATTTCCAAAGTAACGACGTCGCCTGCTTTGTAATCGCCTGCTTCGAGCGCTTCGGTAAATGCCTTTGTAAACAAGCGCTTTGCTTCGTCGGGGTCGTAACCCGTCATAGCCTCGTACGCTTCGTCCAAAGTATCGAATTCCTTGCCTTCTCCGTATTCCAATCCGTAGTAATCCACAAGAGCCTTTTTGGCTATTTCGGCATCACGGTACAGCGCGCCCGTATCCGGGTCGTAAACGTACATATAGTTGATAAGTCCGAATGCCGGCTGCGATGCCGGGAAGTTTGCGCTTACAAACTCTTCCTTGTTGATGGAAAGAGAAATTGCCTTGCGGAAATCGTTGTAGGAAAGCAACGTCTTGTTGATACCGTCGCTTTCTCTCTTGGCGAGCGCTTCCTTGCTGGAATTGAAAGTCAACTTCCAAGTATTGCTCGAAGGAGTGTACAGCGCGTGGCTGCTGGTCTTGTAGGTGCTCATATCGGCGGAAGTCAAAGATACACCGTCATATACGCCTTGAAGGAACATCTGCAGCGCCGTTGCCTGATTGGGGATGATATCGATAACTATTCTTGTGGTTTCGTATTGACCTTCGTGCTTGCCGTCCGTCCAACCGTACCAGTTTTCGTTTCTCTTGAATACAACACGCTTATCCGCTTGGAATTCCGTCATCTTGTACGGACCGTAAGATATAGTGCTTGCAACGGATGTGTAATACGTAGAGGTTACCAATCCGCCCGTTACCTTTTTGTTTGCTTCGTAAGTAGTCTCGTGTACAAGGAACGGGAAACTTACCACGGCGTAGTAGAAGTAGAAATCGTCTACAGGGTCTACAAGCGCAAATACAAGATATTCGTCATCCCCTTCCGTTTGCTTGAAGAAGCCTACTTGATCCCAAGTTACGGTAGGTATGTTTCCCGCATTGTAGAAAGCAACCGTTTCCCAACCGGACGCTCCGTACGGCTCGAATGCCGCCGCTACCGCATTTTGGAAATCTTCGTTGTTATCTATACGGGTTATCGCTTCGTCGCCGGTTCTGAATGCTTTTACCGCATTTGCCAAAGCAACATAGTTACCTCCGTTTGACGCAAGAGCATCGAGCAATTGGGATGTAGTTCCTTCAATCCAAGGATGGTTTTCGTCCCAAACAATATACAACGCGCTGTCTGCCGGATACGACTTGTTGCTGTCGTTACCGTCTCTTATAGACTGCCAGTCCTCTTCGCCCGCCTTGTCCTGTTTGTTGAAATACGCCGCGTTGTGCAATTGTCCCTGACCGGTCGTAAACGCCGTAGCGCGGTAATTTTTGTTTTCAGAACTGAGCAGTTGCTGCATCGAGTAAATGTAACTGTCCGCAGTAATGGCCTCGCCGTTTTCCCACTTTGCGTTGGGGTTGAGTTTGACTTTCCATACTCTTCCGCCCTTTGCTGCGTTGTCTGCCGTTACGCCGTACCTGCCTACATACTCCGAAGTTACGTCGACAGCCATTTCCGAAGCCATTTCGGGGACTATATCGTAGCCGTTTTTATCTGCGTTGAGCACAAAGTCATACAAACCTATTGTGAGATAATCCAAGTATTCGCTTTCTTCGTTACTCTCGTAAGTATGGGGGTTCCACAAAGAGGGAGTCATAGAAGAATAGTTACGGTAAGTATGTGTACCCGTAGCCGCCGGAACGGCTTTGAGCGCGGTTTTGCAAGATTCCAATTCCTGATTTATTGCCTCAACAGTCGTTGCGGATTGGAAATTGGCTTTGGCGTTGCTTACGTTGGTAGTAATCGTAGTCAAATTGTCGCCTGTGTAGTCAAAATCGGCAAGCAATTCGCTGACGAAAGCGTCCAATTCTACAACTACAGTCTTTTTGCGGGTCAAAAGAGGGTCTTTTTCAACCGCTTTGAGCGCGGTTTCGCCATCTGCAACAGCCGCCGTCACTTCGGATTCTTTTTCCGCAGCGTTTATTGCGTTTTTTGCAGCCTCTGCCGCGCTATCCAACTGTTGCAGTTGAGGATCGGTATAACCGTTTGCCGCCTTCAATTGAGCGAGCAAAGTCTCGATTGCCTTAACACCGGCAGCCTTTTGAGTCGTCAAATCCGGCGGTTGATAGTTAGGGTCGGGCTCCCCGCACTTGGTACACTTGCCGTCTTTGAAATCGTGTACGCAGTCCTGCGGTTCGCACGCAGTCAATATACACGTCATCGCAATAATCATTACGATAACCAAAGCAAGTATCCTACTTGTCTTTTTCATATTGTTACCTCCATTATAGTTATATCTAAGTAAACAACGGTTTTCCGCTGTGAACTTCTGTGTTGTTTGCGCCAACTTTACGTTGCCTGTACGGCACACTTGCCCGACGCGCTTTTTGTTTTCTGTTTGTTTCCGTAGTTCTGCAACATAATAAATAAACTTTCGCCGAAACGCGCTTTGCGCAGACGTCCCGACAGCAGACCTTTGCCGCCGCATCGTCCTTTGCGCAAACGGGAACAATCCGAACCGACAATGTAAGTTTTGCCGCGATTTCCGCTTGATAACCAAAAAAAATCTCGGTAAGTCCTTTGCCCTTTGCCGAGATATAAAAACAACCCAGCACCGAGCCGCGGCATAAGACTATATTCTTCCCCACAAAGAGTAATACGTTCGTCTTAACAGAGCTGATTCTGAGTCACAAAAAACTTTATTAAGTTTCAGGCTGATACAAAAACAACCACGAAAGATGCTTATACCGCGTATTCTTTACACGGGCTTCACTTCGTTGGTGCAAGAATAATAAGGTGATTATATATTTTACCGCTTTCTCTGTCAAGTAAATTTAAGTATAATTTAAGGTTTTTACGCGAACTGCAAAAGTTTATTTTTTATTTTTGCATTTTGGTATTGACATTCGCGAAGAACCGTAGTATCATTTTTCGCTTTTTGCGGCAATGCAACAAAAATACGGTAATTATGTAACACGCACCAATACAGTAACTGCAAACCAAGTAATTAGTAATGCATTACATAACGGCAGTTATCGGTAGTTAAACGTGCTTATACTTGTTGCGTATTTTACAATATAACACACACCAATACAGTAACTGCAAATCGAATACTTATTTGTGTGATGTGATGCTCAATAGTAATTGAGTTTAGTTAGTTGTCGTTATATGTACCTAAACCTGTTTGTTTATCTTATTGTACCTTACACGAATAAAGTTTTTGCAAATAAGTATTTTACCACACGATACAGTGTAAAAAAGAGTAATTAGACAATATTAAATTTTGTCGGGAGTTATAAACTGTTATTACGTATGCTGCTCTAAGCGTAATTTTCATTTGCGGCGCCGAACTTTACTCCCGAAACCGCTGTTTACCGCAGCAAGATGTCAAATAGGCAACTGCTCAATTTGTTTCAATACGGATTATGCTTAGTATATGCCGCAAACGCGCCGAACTTTACAAAAAAAAGGGTTGCGTAAACAAAAACAGCGGCTGTATACACCGCTGTTTTTGTTTACGATATTGATTCCGAGCGCAGTTTATACCCAACATCGTTTACCGAACCACAAATATATTACAAACAACTTGGTTGATATGGAAAATCCGAATATGTATCGGCACGCGCCTAAGGCAGAATTAGTTTGTTACCGCTTATTCCGAAAATCAGCACATAATCCGTTGATACGTGACAAGCGCGCAACCTTGGCAATAATCCGTCAATGCAATCGCCGCATATTTGACGCTCGGTAACGGCAATCACTCGATTTGCACCTACACGGTTACCTGCCGCCTTCGCCTATTACTTCCTTGCCTTCGGCGTATGCTTTGAATATTCCTACCACTTCTTCTCCCGAAACGGCGGCAAAAGCGCTGTGCATTTGCTGCGGCACGGCAACAGACCCTTTGCATTCGTCAAAGTATCTGCCAACCGCTTTGTAAAACTTTGCCGAGCCCATAGCGTCGTACAGCGAATAAAACATCAAACTGCCCTTTACGTATGTCATATAGACGTACTCGCTATCCGTCTTGTACCTGTACACGGGGCGGAAGGACAAATCCAAACTGCCGTGATAGTTGCCCAAAATATCCACGTACGTGGTATACGATTTGAGAGCGCGCTTGACCGACATTGAAAGTTCGGTTGTTTTACAGTCGTCCAAATACAGCATTGTGAAAAACTCCGTCAATCCCTCGTCCATCCAAGCGTTTTCTATTTGGTCGTTGCCCACCAATCCGTAAAACCACTGGTGCGCCACTTCGTGCGCCGTCGCCGTTTGGTAATCGTTTGTTCCGGAAGACACCATTACCATATTGGGGTACTCCATTCCGCCGTAACAAAAGTCGGTTTCCGCAATCGACAACTGCGAATAGGGGTACTTGGCTACCTTTTGCTGCATAAAGTTCAACATTCCGAGCGCCGTTGCAAGGGTGGTTTGCGGCGTTTCGTCGGCAAAGTAATAGTAGTTGAGCGTTACGTCGCCTACTTGCTGCGTCAACTTTTGGTATTTGTTTGACAGCACAATTGCAAAGTCGCGTACCGCATTTGCAGTATACTTTATTGTGGAATTTTGTTCGTCGGCTTGCATTTCCGCAAGATTGCCGCTGCTTGCCACCGTATAACCCGCAGGTACGGTGATTGTAACGTCATAGTTTGCCATATCGGTAACGTACGGGTCGCCCACAGCGTAGTACGGCGTGCATTTATACGCGCCCTGTTCCATACGGCAAAGCACGGGATAAAAGTTGCCGAGGTTTACCGTATTGTCTCCGTAACCCAAACGGTGTTTTACGTTGGCAAGTTGGATTTCGTACGACATTTCTATTGTTACCGTTTCGTTGGGAAACAACTCTTTGCCGAGAGGTACGGACAGAATATCCATATCTTCGCCCTCTATTGTAAAAGCCACCGCTTCGCCGTCGACCTTTACGCTGTCAAAGGCGATGTCTCCGTAACTTTCGCCGTTGTAATACGCTTTGGAAAAGTAACTTGCGGGTACTACCGCTATTTGCGCGTCGTTGCGGTATTGGTTGGCGTATATGTGGAACTTTACATCGGTAACGGTTTCATCGCCGCGATGGGTAACCGTCACCGTCTGAACTGCCGAAAGTTTGTGGTTTTCCGCGTCGTAACCGCAGACTATTTGGTAGTTGTTTGCCTCGTCTGCAATCTTATTTAAATAGTTGCCGTCACAACCGACAAATGCAAACAAACTGACGCACAGCAACGCTATGCACAAAACAGATAATAATTTTTTCATTTCTATCCCCCGAATGGTTCTGTAAAATATATATGAACAATGCGGGGAACGTATGACAGCAAACTTGTCCCGCGGACTGCAATTTGCAAAACCGCTTGTAAATACGGGAAAAATAAAGTATAATGATTACATAATTATTGACGGAGATACAATATGAGATTGTTTATCGCATTGGATTTGCCCGAAAAAGCAAAAGATAATCTGGCACGCCAAAGTTTGAGGCTCAAAGACTTTGCGACGCGCGGGCGGTTTACTCCCAAGGAAAATTTGCACGTTACGCTGCACTTCTTGGGAGAAACAGAGGAAAGCAACCTTGTATACGTCTACCGCGCTATGGACAAAGCAGCCGTTATCGCGCCGGTAGAAATGTCGGTAACGCAAATTGCTTCGTGGCGTTCGGCAGGCATTGTATGCGCAAAATACAAGTATCACGGCATTGACGAACTGCACGCTGCAATAGGCGACGAACTGGAAAACTATGGGTTTTCGGTGGAACACCGCGCTTATAGACCGCACACCACGCTTATGCGCGAATACGCATTCGATATGCCCTTTGCCGAAGTTACAAAAAACGTACCCGTGTACAATATGCCGTTTGTTGCCGATACGGTAACGCTGTACAAAAGCGAATTTGCAAAAAACGGCGTGCAATACACGCCGCTGTACAGTGTAAAACTTTTGGGAAAGTCAGACAGATAATTTGCCTCCACTACATATCTGTGCCGCCGCTGCTTGATTGCAGCGACTTGCGCAGTTCTATTATTCGTTTGGCAGATTGATTTGTTGTCTGCGCAAGCAATTCGTCCAAACGCCTATGCGCCTATCGGACGCTTTGAGTATCTGCGACAAACCCCGCTTGTCGCAGGTAAAACTTTTTGTCAAAAGTTGGCTTTGCGGAGTATCTATATACTGCCGTAACAAGTTGTTTATCTGCACTATGCAATTTACATACGGATACCCTTCCGATTGTCCTTCTTGTACAAACTGTTTGGGGTAGTCGAAAATTATCTCTTAGGCCCTCGACGTCGTATTCTAAAACATTTTTACGTCGATGCAACGTTTTAACTTCGTTAAACTCCCTCGATGCACATACGGTACGTCTTCGGTCGTTTGCCTCGCCTAAACGTAAACCCTTACAGGCGTTGCCTTGACGTAAAAACGCTTCGCGCCGTAGGGAATAATGTATTTTTTAGGACTTTTTGTCGTACGCGACGGAAGATGTACTTGACATACAGCAACGGAACTGTCGTTAATAAAAGACAAAAAAGACGTCGCTACGGTGATTTAGAAAGCGACGCCGAGTGCCCATCCGAGTGTTACGAAAAAACGCGGAAGATTGGTACTTCCGCGTTTGCTGTTCATTCTGTAAGTTACGCAATGGAACCCGATACCGAGTCTTTTGTCTACAATATTGCCCAACTCTTTTTGCAGTTTACTGAAATTGCTCATTACTTTAATTTCTGTTCCGAATGTGCCTTTGACACCTTTTACATTGTTTTGAGTACGTTTTGCACTTCGCGCATATCGCACTTGCCCGCAAAGTTTGCCTTAAAGTGTTTCATTACGGCAGGTACGGATTTGTCGTCAAGTTTGTTTATCTCGCAGCGGATTTCTTCCGCAGTCATCATTTGCGGAAGATAACTTTCCACAAACGCTATTTGAAGTTGCAGGTTTTGCACGTTTTCCGTTCTGCCTGCCTTTTGGAAGGCTTCCTTTTCCTCGTTGAGTTCCTTGACGCTTTTTTGCAAGACGGCAACGACGTCGGCATCGGTAAGTTGCAAATTTTGCGTACGCTTTTCGATTTCGGCAAGTTTTATCTTGTTAAGCAGCACCGACAGCACCGCGCGGGTGTTGGAATCGTGATTTTTGAGCGCGTCGATATTTGCCTTTTTAAGTTGGTCGATAAGCATTGTTTACTCCTTATTTACTTTGATTGGTATTGTAGCCTACCACAAATTGCACGCCTTCGGTTTGAGAAAGCATTTTGTTCAAAAATTCTTTGCCTACCGCCGTACGTTCTTCAAACAGCAGCCAGCCGCCTTTGAGCGCCCCCGGTATACCCAAAAGCAAACTTACGTATACGGCAAAACGCGTCTTTGCGTCGAGCGAATCGTATTCCAAGGTTTGCTCGTCCTTTTTGAGAATCAACTGATTGCCTTCCGTATCCAGTTCGTAATCCTCGCCGCTGAACGCTTTGAGATAGGTTTCGCACTTGGAAAGAGTGCTTTTGATTTTATCCTTTACGAGAAGTTGCATTATGTCGTTCTGCTTGATTGTTTCTTTGAGTTCCGACAATGTCTGCGCTTCCTTGGCGACTATGGCAAGGCGCATTTTGTTGTTTGTGGACGCCATATACAGCGAAATCTTTTCGCCGCGTTCCTTTTCCAAAGCCTCCTGCTCGGCGCGGAGTTTTTCCAACTTGCTTTGTATGGACGTAATCTTGGACGACAAGGAAGAATCCGCCAGATTGCCGTCGGGCTGACGCTTCAAGATGATGTAGTAGTTATCTATCTTTTCCGCAAGAGTGCGGCGGCGGGCGTCGAATTTTTCCACCACTTCGCGCATCTTTTTGCGGCTGCTGTCAAACGACGTTGCGTCTATGCCGTCTATATTAAGTCCTTTGAGATTGAGTTCAAACTGAACTTCTTCGTAAATTTTGTTAAATTCCGCTTCTTTACTGTCACAAAGCCATTGCAGTTTTTCCAGTTCCAAACGCTTTTTGAACACTTCGCTTTCGGCGTTTTGTTTGGTGTCCGAAAGCATTTGACGCTCGCTTTCAACGTCGGCGATTTCGTACTTGAAATGCGTAAGCGCTTGCTCGATATCGTCCTGACCGGCGTATTTCTTTGCCTTTTCGGTGGACTTCAATATCTGCATTTCGTTTACTTTTATTGTTTTGGAAACTTCTATTACCTGCGCCTGCAAACGCGAATGTCTTGCTTCGGCGTCGTCAAGTTGTTCCTTTACCGCTTTGTACTGCTCGTAGTTGGCAGACAAGCGCGCCGTCATATCGGCAAGTTCTTCCTTTACATGGTCGTTGGTTGCAATGAGGTTGTCTACCGTTGCGGCGTTGGAATCCAACTGCTGCTGCGTTTCCTGCAAATACTTCATACGCGAGTTGAGCGCGGATAACTTGTTTTTGAGGGTTTCGACAGTGCGTTTGAGTTCGGTAAGTTCCGCCTCGTCGCGGACGGCGTCTTGCTGAACGTCCAGCAGATACTTGGTGCCGTTGTTGCTTTCCAATGCCTTCAAATAGTTGAACACCGCTTCGTTTCTGTTTTGCGAAACAATCTCGGTATAACGCTTGTTTATATTTTCCTTTTCCTTGCGGAGAGTTGCCATCTGCGCGTCGTTGATTTCTATCTGACGCTTTATTTCGCTCAGTTTACCGTCAAGTTCGCTTGCCTTTTCCACAAGGAAATCTCTGTCTACGGTACGCTTTTCGATTTCTTGCTTTATGGTGTCCACTTCGCCGTCGTTGAGGTTTGCCGTAACCGCAAATACTCCCGAAACGTCGTCGTTGTACACCTTTTGACTGGTCAAAAATACTTCGCGCTTGAATTCTTCCTGCTTGACAAGTTGAACTTTGCTGAGTTCCTTATCGAGGCTGGATTTGCTGTGCTCCAATTGAAGAATACGGAAACGGTAATCCTCCAACGCGCGTTGAAGGTTGCGCTGTTTGTCGGAAAGCATTTGGTTTACTACCTGCAACTTGCCGTACTGCGCTTCGAGTACCTGCAAAATCGTATCTTTGGCTTTGATAGGAGCAACGGCAACGTCCAATTCCGCAACCGAACGGAAACGCTTTACCTTTATTACAAGGTTGCTTTCCTTTTCCGCAATTTGACTTTCCTTTACGGCAATCTCGCTGGTGGTCTTTTCAATTTGCGCGGCGACCTCGTCAAGTTTGACGTCTACACGCACCGTTTCCAACAATTCGCCTATGGATTTGTTGGGTACCTGAAACTCGTCTATCGCTTCCTTTACTTCGTTTATCGAGTTTTCTACCGAAGTAAGTTTGTTTTTCAGCGCGACCTTTTCCGCAAGCACTCTGTCTGCCTGTTCGTTCAGCGTAACAAGTTCGCTGTTTAAACGCTTGTTCTTTTCGTAAGTTTCGGAAATAACCGCAAGTTCTTGGTTTATTATGTCTATTTTGCTGCGACGGTCGTTTGCAATTGCGCTTTGACGTTGTTTCTCTTCCAACTGCAACCCTACGCTGGCAAGTTCGTTTTCCGACCATTCCAGTTCCGAAACAATTTCGTGACGGCGGTTTTCGTATTCGTCCTTTTGGTTTATTATGGCTTCCAACTGAGATACTTTGGGTATTATTTCAGCAATTTCGTCACGCTTTTTCAATTCCTCTCTCAACGCATCGACGGAATCCTTGCTTTCGAGCAGCCTTTCGTAATCGTTTTGCGCAAGCGCAAGTTCGGACATTATTTCGCCGGTGACTACGCCCGTAGCCTGTCTTTGTTTGCATTCGTTAAGTTCGTCGTTGAGTTTGACTATTTTGTCATGCACTTCGCCGAGGCGCACCGATACTTCCTCTACCTGCTGCTCGGTGACGTTTGCAGCGCCGTCTTGCGCAAGTTTTACAAGTTTGTTTTTGGCCTTTTGCCCTCTTTGACGGATTTCCTCGTTTGTTTGTTTGATGTTGTCGGAAATATCGAGCAGCACCTTTATTTCGTGGAACAACGAAACGTCTCCGTGGAATCCGCTTACGGCGCGGTCGCTTACAAAATCGTTTGCCATAAGTTCGTCAAGAGATTCGCCCAACTGCTCCTCTACGTAAGGACGCACGTTTTTGCCCGTGGCAACGGTTTGCAGTTTGCCGTTTTCGTTGGACTGCCGCAACGTCTGTCTGACGGTACCGTCGGACGCGTGATTTTTTGTCCAACGGAATTTGTCGTCGCCTATCGAAAAATTTACGACTACGTTTTCGCTTACGTCTTCCGTGTCGACAAAACAGTATTCCAAATACTTTTTCAGTTTGCCGCCTTTTGACGTAACTACTTTTTTGCCGCCGACGGCTGTATCGAACGTGAATGTCTGCTTTTCGTTTGTCGATGTGTTTGTGGCTTCAAGACTGTGTAATATCATTCCGCAACCTCTCTTTGTAATACTTCTTATACGTCATAGATTTTTGCCGCACAGTTGTTGCATTTGGCGGCGGGTTATGTTAAAATCTAATGGCGTAGGTTTAGAGTTTCATCTCGGTTTCGAGCAATTAGATGCACCATAACATTCTAAACATAGTTTATTATAAACCATTATTACAAAATACGCAAGAGTTTATTTGAAGGTGGAACGTAATTTATGCCATTTTTCCACAAAGACAAACCGTTTGTTACAAACAGTTACACCGTATTGGAAAACAAATTTGTAATAGAATACCTCCCCAATGCCCCCGAAAACGCGCTCAAAGCGTATATTTTGGGTTTGACGCTTGCAGAGGAAACAAGCGACGCAAACACCTGCGCGTCCGTAGCAAAAAAATTAGATATCTCCGAAGACCGACTTTTGGATATCTTTAAGTATTGGGAAGAAATGGGTTTGGTGGAAGTTATACCTTCCGCACCGCCGCAAGTGGTATACTTGCCTTTGCGCGACGGCAGCAAGGAAATAACACGTAATATAAGCGCAAAAAAATACAAAAAATTCAGCGCGGAAATTCAAAAGGAATTTCACCGTATGATAGAACCCGAAGAATACAACTCGTACTACGGGTTTTTGGAAGACAATATGTTCGATTGGGACGCATTGGTTCTTGTTGCAAGGTATTGCGTAGATTGGAAGGGCGACGACATAGGCGCAAATTACATACTTACGGTTGCGCGCTCGCAAATGAAACGCGGCGCGACGTCCACCGTGGCAGTTGCCGAAAATCTGGGTCAAAAGAGCAAATACGACGCCGACTTGGAAGCGATTTTCAAAGTATTGAAAATTTTCCGCAAAGCAGAATACACCGACCGCGAAATGTACGAAAAGTGGACGCAGGATTACGGTTTTTCTTTCGATACGATTGTAAAAGTGGCAAAAAAATGTAACGGCGGTATTTACAATTTGGACGCGCTGCTTGCTACGTATTACGGCAAAGGCAAACTGGACGCAAAAGCCATTGCGGAATACGACAAAATGCAAGAACAAATGCGCTGCGTGGCAAAGGCGGTTGTCAAAAATTTGGGGTTGTACTACCAAACTTACGACGCCGTAATAGACGAATACATAGTACGTTGGCAGCAAATGGGGTTTGAACCGGATACCGTCGAATTGCTTTCCAAATACTGCTTCCGCAACGGTATACGCACGCTCAAAGGTTTGAACGACGTTGTAAACAAATTTCACAAATTGGGTTGCATAAACACACAAAGTATAGACGCTTACCTAAACGGCATAATAGTTACCGACGCCAAAATAAAAGAAATTTTGGAACAGACGGGTACTTCACGAAACGTAATACAAAGCGACCGCAACTTCTACGGCGTTTGGACGGAAACTTGGGGACTGCCGCAAAGTTTGATTTTGTATGCCGCGCAAAAGTCCGCGGGAACGCAAAACCCGATGCGCTACCTAAACAAAATACTTAGCGAATACAAAACCAACGGAATAACTACCGTATCGCAAGCCGAACAGTCAATGACTGCGGCAACCGTAGCAAAACCCCAAGCGGCAGCAACGCACTCATTTGAACAGCACAAATATACAGACGAACAGTTAAACGCACTGTTTACCAACCTTGAAGATTTGGAGATTTAATATATGGCAAACACACCGCTTACAAAAGCACAATCCGTAATTGCCGATTACAGAGATGAGGCTTTGTATATGCACGAACAAACGCTAAAACGTCTTGACTTGAATTCCGACTGGAAGGATTGTCAGGCACGCCTGCGCCGTGCGCGCGTAAACTTGGGTAAATACATGGAAACGGACAAGGAATCGGAAATGCGCGACGCTTTGAATGCGGAATTAAAAACGCAATCCGCATTGATGAAAAAGTACGGCATAACAAAAGACGACTTGACGCCGCACTACCACTGCCCAATCTGCAAAGACCAAGGATATATAGACGGCAAACGGTGCAAATGTTTGGACGACGAACTGCGCAAAATTCTTTTTGCCGAAAGCAACCTCGTAAACGGCGATTATACTTTTGAAAATGCAAAATACTCCAACAAACAAAACAAAATGATTGCGGAAAAATGTAAGGAAATCTGCGCCAAAGCAGATACAAGCAAGGTGCGAAACATATTGCTGCTCGGCAAAACCGGCACCGGCAAAACTTACCTGTGCACCGCAATTGCAAACAAGTTGATTGAAAGCGGTCACAGCGTGCTGTTTACTACGGCATATGCTCTTAACAAAACTTTTTTGCAGTACCATCTGGCAAATTTGGCGCAAAAATCCGTTATTATGGAAAATCTCGTAAATGCTGACGCTCTTATTATAGACGACCTCGGCACGGAAAACGTGCTGAAAAACGTCACAATGGAATATCTGTTTTTGCTTGTAAACGAACGCACGGTGAACGGCAAAATAAACATCGTGTGCAGCAATCTAAATTTGGAACAGTTGCACGACAGATACGAGGACAGGATTTTCGGCAGACTTACAAATACCCAAAACTCCGTTGTGGCGCAACTTGTCGGAAACGATATACGCACCGAAAAAACAAAGTAAACGCAACTTTGCGCAAATTATATTTATACGTTTGACAACGTCGGTAAAACAATATATAATGTTTAAGCGATGTCGACAAATATATAAATGCTACTATGGCTCAGCAGGTAGAGCACGTCCTTGGTAAGGACGGGGTCACCGGTTCAAATCCGGTTAGTAGCTCCACAAAAACCACCGTTTTACGGTGGTTTTTTGCATATTGTTTTAAACTTCAAAACAAAAAATTATTTGTCTTTCGTTTTGCCATGCTTTCCGCGACAGAAATTAAAAAACACTGCAAAAAGCCGTCCCGAAGCAATCGCTTCGGGACGGCAATAAAACATATTGATTGAAATTGCATTTGTTTGACAGTTGAGTACGATATGAATAAGTGAAATTACATTCAGTATTTACAGTTGTGTACAATACTGTTGTGTAGGTCGTATGTTTGCTTGCGGTAATCCGCCGCGAAAACAAACCCAACCAAAGATGACGTACAAAGACTTTTCGCAAAACATCTGTTGTTTGTACTTGTACGACTAAATTATTTCGGTTGCATTTGAGTTCAGTTGTCGTTTATACGTTCTATGGAAATAATATTTTTGTTTTCCATAAGTATCTTGGCAAGTTGTTCGGCAGAACAGTTGTGCATTGTTCTGACTACCGCTTCTACCACAATACGCTCGCCGTTTTCCGTAGCCTTAAAGCGCATAAATGCCGTCACGTCAAACATATTTTTGAGATACTTGACGGTATCTTCGTCGTAAAAGAACCTGACGGAAATGAGATTGTGACGGTTGGGAAGTTTGCGTTTACCGTTTAGGTGCAGCAGCGTCTGAACTATTATAGTAACTATACAGCCGCCTAACGCCAAGATATACAATCCTGCGCCTGCCGCCATACCTATACCTGCCGTAAGCCACACGCCTGCGGCGGTAGTCAATCCGTGCAGAGATTCCCTTCGGTAAATAATCATCCCCGCGCCCAAAAAGCCTATTCCAGAAACTACCTGCGCCGCAATACGCGCCTTGTCTATGTTTCCTTCGACGTCTTCAAAGGCGTACTTGCTCAAGACCATAAGCAATGCAGAACCGACTGCTACCACAAAGTGGGTGCGTATGCCCGCTTCCTTTTCGCGAAGCATACGCTCGAAGCCGAGAACAATTCCCAAAAGTCCCGCAAACACAATCCGCGCAAGGCAGATAAGTTCCATAGACCAATATGGAAACAGTTTGTCAAACACTTGTTATGCCTCGGTGGTCGTTACTGCTTCGTCGGCTTTTTTTGCCGCGGTCTTACGCGGTTTACGGGCGGTTGTTTTGGGTTTGTCGACAGTATCCGCCTTTTTGGCGCGAGGTTTACGCGTTGCCTTAGGTTTTGCCGCCGCGGCTGCAATTGCCGCTTCCTTTTCCGATACGGCTGTGCCTCTGCCCAACTTGATACGGCTTTGCTTATCGAACAAAATTATTCCCTTGCCGTGAATTTTAAATGCAATTTCGCTATCATACGGATAGTCTACGCTGCCGAATACAACCGAGGTTATTATCTCGTTGCCGACGGTAAGTTTGACGGTCGTTTCCATACCTGCGGGAAGCGCGGCGTAAACTTTGCCTGTAAGTTCGCCTTCTTCGAGTTTGATAAACTCGGGACGAACGCCCAATACCGCTTCAAACGCGCCGTCGTCGACGGATGGCGTTGCAGGCGCTTCCTCAACGGGCGCAGCATCCGCAGCCGCGGCGTCCTCTGTCGTGCCTTCCGTTTGAGTTTCGGCAATCTGCGCTTCTTGCGCGGGTTCTTGCGTTGTTACTTCGGGACGCGCAGCAAACGGCGCGTCCGATTCAAACATAAACTTTTCGCCCAAGGCTTCCACTTCGGCGTGAGTTTCGTCAATCAACTTGGCTTTTGCCGAAATAAAGTTCATTGTGGGATTGCCTACAAAGTCTGCAACAAACAGGTTTGCCGGATTGTTGTAAACTTCCAGCGGCGGGTCGTACTGTTGAAGCACGCCGACTTCCATAAGACATATTCTTGTTGCAAGCGTCATTGCTTCCAATTGGTCGTGAGTAACGTACACAAACGTGGAATCGGTATCCGCGTGCAGACGTTTGAGTTCCGTACGCATTTCGAGACGAAGTTTTGCGTCGAGGTTGCTGAGCGGCTCGTCCATAAACAATACCTTGGGGCTGGGCGCAAGCGTACGCGCAATTGCAACACGCTGCTGCTGTCCGCCAGAAAGTTCGCTGGGGTAACGCTTTTCAAACTGTTCTATTTTGAGAAGCGCAAGCATTTCGTCTACGCGACGTCTTATGGCGTCCTTCTTCCACTTTAAGTTTTCCAAGCCGAAAGCGATGTTTTGGTACACCGTCATATGCGGCCACAAAGCGTAGTTTTGGAACAAAAAGCCTATATCGCGTTTGCCGGGGGCAATGTTGATACCCTTTTCGGAATCGAAAACCACTTTGTCGCCTATCGTAATGCGTCCCGACGTGGGTGTTTCCAGTCCCGCAATCATACGCAGCGTCGTGGTCTTACCGCAACCGGAAGGTCCGAGCAACGTAATAAACGCACGGTCTTCTATTTCCATGTTGAGGTCGTCGACCGCAACGAATTTATCGAATTTTTTTGTAACGTGTTCAAGTGTGATTTTGGGCATATCAGTTACCTCCTATTCCTTTATCCAATGAAGCGCCCGTAAGTTTGTTTATAATAAACTGGAAGAGCAAAATCGTAAATATAATAATCAGGTTTATTCCGTTTGCAATGGGAACCGCTGCCGATTCTCCGAAAGTATTCCAATCCTGCAAAACAATCGTCAAAATTGTTCCGTTTGATATAAGCAGTACAAACAGCGTCATTTCTCTCATACAGGATATAAACGGAAGTAAATAACCGCTCATAAAACTTGATTTTTGTATGGGGAACAGCACCCTTGTCATGCGTTTCCACCAAGGAACGCCCATCATAATTGCCGCTTCCTCTATTTCTCCCGAAAGTTGCATCATAGCGTTGGTTCCGCTTCGGGAAGCAAACGGCATAAATTTTACTCCGCCTACTATCATCAACAATAAGAAAGTACCAAATTGACTTTCAAATATCGTTGTGGACGATTTTACTGCAAGATATACCGCGCCGAAACAAAGAGCGGGTATCAAATACGGGACGAACGCCAAATTAGACATCCAAGTTGCAAGTTTGCTGCCGCGTTTGCGCGCTACGGCATAGCCGATAAGTATTCCGCAAGTTCCGGCTATAAACGCAACGACAAGCGACAAACCTATACTATAGCCGTATGCCTTCCAAATTTCCGCATTGTGGAATATTCCTCTACTGTCACCGTTAGGAACGCGTGACGCCAAACTGTCGGTTGTTGTCCAATAATACAAAGTCCATTGACCGTTAGGACAAAAACTTTCAAGTGCGAAGGAAACAAGAGGAACTATTGCGATAAACAATGTAATAATAATCAAAATTATCGCAAGAGGTATCTTTGCCTTGCCGAGATTTACAAGGGAAACCTGACCGGATTTGCCCGTAACCGTAGTAAAGGATTTGCGTTTGCCGGTAAACCAATTGTTAAACATCATTATGGCAATTGAAATTACCATTAACAAAATAGCCATTACGTTTCCTTTACCGACGTCATATGTTGTTCCGAGTGCTCCTTTCATTGCTATTGCTATATTTTTAGAATTTAAACTGCTATCGGCATTTAAATAAGTCGGTACCGTATAACTGCTCATACTGCTGGCAAAAACCAACAACACGGTGGAAATAAGCGCGGGCGCAACTATCGGCAAAGTAATCTTCCACAATATCTTGGCGCGCGACGTTTTGAGTACCGTTGCCGCTTCTTCCAAGTTGGCGTCCATATTACGCAATATGCCGCCTATCAGGATGTAGGCAAAGGGCGCATAGTGAATACCTAAACACATTGCCACCGGAAACCACCCGTAAACAAGCCACTGCGGTGCGCAAATACCCGTAATACGTTGCAGCATTCCTACCTGAGAAAGACCGGCTTTCAATTCTGTATTTTTGAAGAAATTTTCCCAGAACATGGCAATAGACCAACTGGGCATTACATAGGGAATTACGAAAATTGTGGAAATAACTTTTTTGCAAGGAAGATTCGAACGGGTGATAAACCAAGCCACCGCGCCGCCTAATGCTACCGCAACTACACAAGCAATAATAGATGTAAGCATAGACCAGCCCAATGGTTTCCAAAAGAAATTTTTGGAAAAGTTTTTTAAATCGGAATTCAATGTTTCCTTCCAATGATATCCCGTCCAAGACCAATACGGCTGACCGATATCGTTTACTTCGCCTACGTGAACTTTGACAGAACCTATAACAAGACTAATAAGAGGATATACTACCGTAACCCCTAAAATAATCAAAAATACAATTGTAATTATATTGGCGGGTTTTGAAAAATACGATTTTAAATTATTTCCAAACTTCCGCATATTCGGTTTGCCTATATTTACCATAAAATGCTCCTGTTTTACTACAATTGCGGAGGGGGAAGTTCCCCTCCGCAAAGTAAAATTTATTTGATTCTAACTTTCCGTGTAATACAATCGATTTGATTACGCCATCTCGTTAGTAATGAAAGCACGGAATTCTCTGTTGATACTTTCTACATAAGAGGGATTTTCCATAATGGTTTTGTCATTCAAAAGATATCCGCTTTGCGGCGTAACCTTTGGATTGGCAGGATAATATCCCGCTTCGTTCCAACCTGCATGAAAACCTTCGTCAGTCAATGTGTATCTTGCAAGCAAGCAAGCAGTATACGGAAGACGCGTAGTTGCGGGAATGGTCATATAGAAACTGTAAGTAAATCCGTCAAAACCTTCAAGGTGATTGCCTTCTCCTACACCGGAAACAAATATTTCTTCCGTCCATTCTCTTCCCGACGGATAACTCTTCATTTTGTTCAAACCGATTACGTATACTCTGCCGTATACAGCCTTGTTAAGGTCATAATCCTTATCGCCTTCCACAGCCGTTCCGGGAAGAATTGTGCTACCTACCGTCGTATCGGATGAGTGTTGCGCTCCGTTTTCTTTAAGGTTAGCAAGGAATTCGTGAATAAAATAGTAACCGATATTATCGTAATCAGATTGCGCAACGTAATCCGTACCGAAATAGGATTTGTACGCTGTTGTCAATTTTGCAACGGAATCAGCGTTTGTCAACATTGCAAGGAAAGCATAGTTAATCGCTTCCACTGTCGGATTCTGGAAAGAAATACCTCTGGGCATCGCTTTTTTGCCGTCGGCGCCGTCTTTACCCGTCAATTGCCATACGTTTGTAAGTTCGACATCGGTAAATTCCTTTTTGTTATATAGGAACAATTTGTCTGCATATGCGCCTATAACCATACCGTTGGCATCCTTAGAAACATTTACTTCTTCGTCTGCCTTGGGCGCATACGAATACAGATATTTTTGATCCACAAACGCTTTTACCTGCGCGCCTTGTTGAAGAAGCGCAAAGTCTGCCCAATAACTACCTTTTACAACCGTTTCTTGTACAGCCGTCAAAAGTTGACTGTCTTTAAGCGTGCTATGACTGTCGTTGAAATTGAACCAATCATACTTTTTCTTGAATTCAGTCATAACTTTTTTCATGCCGCTTGTAGAATACTGTGCGTCAAAAATATTGCTTTGCGCTTTGAATTCCTTTTCGGCTGCCGCTTCGAGTTCGGTAAGAGTCATTTTTTCCGCGGCGGCGATTTTTTCCGCTACCGTTGTGGGTTCTACTACCGGAGGCGTTGTGCTGTGTCCTTGGCACTTTTCTTTACAAACTTCGTCTTTGCAGTCGGCGTCCGTACATTTTTGACATGTGGGGCAAACATGACCGCATACGTGAGGGTCGTTACATGCCGTAAGAGCAAAAACCATTGTTAATACCATTACTACAACAATCAATGTAGAAAACAGTTTTTTCATATATGTTTCTCCTTTTGAAAATATATTTTATTTTACCGAATAAATCGGTTAAATACGTTGTTTATTACGCCTTGTTTGCGCTGCCCATTACGTTTACCAATCTGTCGTACACAAGGTCGGCAACCGCTTGTTTGGCGGGATTTGCAAATGCCTTGATATCGAACTTATCGGGCATTTCCTCAAAGGTTTTGCGCAATTGACCGAGGTAACAAATACGCAGGTCGCTTGCGACGTTTATTTTGCACACCGCTTTGGTTGCGGCAAGTTTGAGCATATCTTCGGGTATGCCTTTTGCTGCGGGCAGATTTCCGCCGTATTTGTTAAATACTTCCAATACCTTTTGCGGAACGGAGGACGCACCGTGAAGCACCAAAGGGAAATTTGGCAAACGCGATTGGATTTCTTCCAAGATATCGAACCGCAGTTGCGGTTTTTCGTCCGGTTTAAACTTGTATGCGCCGTGCGCCGTACCTATTGCTATTGCAAGACTGTCTATGCCCGTGGCGTTTACAAACTCTATTACGTCGTCGGGGTGAGTAAACAAGCCGTACTTGTCGTCTATCGACGCGTCGTCCTCTTTGCCTGTTATTACGCCAAGTTCGCTTTCCACAGATACGTTATACTTGTGCGCGTAATCGGCAACTTGCGCAGTAAGTTTTACATTGGTTTCGAAGTCGTAGGCGGAAGCGTCTATCATTACCGAAGTGAATCCTTCGTCTACGCACCGTTTGCACAAATCAACGCTTTTGCCGTGGTCAAGGTGAAGCGCAACGGGTATTTTGCCGCTTTGCGCCGCAAGCGTTGCCGCTTCCTTTACAAATGGGGCGTCGTCTATCATACGACCGCTTATTGCCACTATTACGGGTGAATTTGCCCTTTCCGCGCCTTGCATAACCGCTGTCAAAATATCGACGTTATCGACGTTGAACGCGCCTATCGCATAACCTTCGCGGTACGCCTTTTGAAACATTTTGTCTGTATTTACAAGCGCCATTTAAACCCTCCGAACGCCGTCTTATTCCGCCAAGCCGTGCCTTTTCATCAAATCCGTCAGACGCTCATACGACAGTTGCAGATATTCGTAAATATCGAGTTTGCCGTAATACGCGCTCGATTCGTTACAATAGGATTCCAAATTACAGCGCTCGGCATTGTATTTTTTCAGTTTTTCAAACACTTTGTCAAAATCGACGTTGCCTTCGCCTATCAAATGGTGCTGGTCGGGATGCCATGTGACCGTCGCGCTTGCAGGACCCAAATTGTCGTGTATGTGCGTGGCAACCAGATTATCGCCGTATTTTGCAAGAGGGTCTTGATTGGGCGTGTAGCAATTTGCGTGTCCGCTGTCGAAACAGTACCCTATGTTGGGACTTTTGACTCTTTGCAAAATGTAATCGTTGTAATCCAAAAACCGCGTGTTTTCAAGCGCAATCGTTACGTTGTTGTCCTCTGCCGCTTCCAACATACGTTTGAAGTTTTCCACGCCCGTTCGATTGGGAGGAGGAGTTATCAATTTGCGCGTCAAGTGCAATACCAAGTTGCGTATACCGCGCTCGCCGAGGTCGCGGCACGCTTCGGCAAACTGTTTGACGTATGCCTCCGCGCGTTCGTCGCCGTACCACAGATAATCCGCATGCGTCGACGGAAAGTGCGCCGTAACTATGCCGAGTCCTATTTTGACGGCGGTATCGTACAAAGCGTATCTGCTGCCGTCGGTATCTTCGTATTCGTCGCCCCACCACAGCATTGTGTCGTCAAACCCGACGTCCCTTATTGCTTGCAATCTGTAAGCGGCAGGCAAATCGTAAAAACCGCATCTGAAATTTTGCCCTGTCTTTGCCATTTTTCCTCCGCGCGGTCTGCTTTTGCAAAACGCTTCCGCAAAACTTTTGCCCGCGCAATTACGATTACGCCTATTTGCAACGGACTTACTTTGCGCCGCATTGCGATACTGTGCAAAAACAAAAAACCGCGACTTAAACGCAAGCCGCAGTTAAAAGCAGAATAGTTTTTTCTTTTACGGGAACGGCAACTTCGCTTCTATGGCAACAGCGCCGCAACTCCGAACGACTGTGTTTAAGTTTTATTGAACGGGTATGCGCGTACGCGTAAAAACAGCCGTCCACTTTACTATCGCGCATATTATACCCCCCCCGAAAAAAATTTGTCAATACTTTTGAAAAATTAGTTGCAATGTTCATTTTTACATGCGCTTTACATAACGCAAAGGCGCAGTTTTCGGTAAATAACGCGCAAAAACGTATTGGAACATCAAATTACGCCGACAGTTTGCACAACAGCAAAAAAAAGAGGAAGCCGATTAAACGCGCGGGTATTCAATGCGCCTAATTACGTCTTTCTCTTTTAAAATTGCAATATTATTTTCGCTTACCCGTGTTGCGCCGTAAGATAAACGATTACCTTTACCGTGTCCTTTTACGTTTTGCCGTCACGGCGTATTTATTCTATGCTCCATTGCGCGCGCAGTTGCCGCTAAGCGGCAAGCGCGTCTATTTGACTGCGCAACAGTTGCAAATACGAAACGGGCATTTGTTTGTCGTGTATCCGCTGAACCGCGTCTTTTTGCTCGGCAGTGAGCGTTACGGAATTGTTTGCAAGTATAAAAGTCAAATACGCCACATGGTACAACCCCTTGGTCAAAGTTGTGCCGTCATCTATATTTGCAAGCACTTGTTCGTCAAAGTTAAGCGCTTTGTTTTGCACAATCCACCGCAACAATCTCACGTACTGCGCGCGCTTTTCCAAGACGCTGTATCTGTACGGAAAGCCTTGACTTACCAAGTTGCAGTCGTATTGGTAGGTTGTAACGTAATGCTCGGCGTTTCGATGCGTGAAAGGACGCTCGAAGTTCATGTAACTGTCAAGGTTGGCTTTGGTTTTGTAAAAGCAATCCGCGCCGTTTTCGTATTTGTGAACAAAATAATCCTTGCTGTCGCCGTCGCACAATATTACGTAATCGGCGTCTTGCGCATTGCTTAGTCCCAGCAAACAACTGCCTGTAATAAACTTGTTCATCAGCCCCTCCTTATGCGGTGTAAACGTACAGTATCAGATTTTCGCTCGCCGACGAGGACAGCGAAAGTTTCAGTTTGCCCGCATTTGCGTAAGCGGAGATTCCGAAGTCGCCTACCGCGCCGCGATTGCCAAAACCGACATACAGCGACGTACCGTAACTTGCTTTGTATATTGTACCTTTGAGAAACGCCGCTTCTATCGTGTACGACCAATTGCCGCCTGTGTTGCCCGTTATCTGCGCGGTAAAGTTGCCGTTTTCTTCTATGTCCGTTTCCGCAAACGCAGCGTAAAACCCGTTGGAGAGCGCCGCGGCAACGTCTATCGTGTAACTTTCCCCCGCGTGCAGCGTGACGGTTTGCATTTTGAGCGCGCCGCTGTATGTGCCCGTTACGCCGAAGATACTTACTCCGCTGCGTATGTTGCCCGCAGTCAAATCCGCGTCGCCGCTTACCGTTACGCTGGACAAACCGTCAAAACCGCTATCGGGCGTTACCGTTTGAACGGCGGATTTGGGCATTATCGATTTTGTTTGCAGTTGCGGTTGAACTGCCGTTTGTATGGATGCGATTTCGTCCGCGAAACTTTGCGGATTTATTTTGCGCGAGGAAGAATAACCCTTTTTTGTGCGGATTGCGTCGGCTTGCGCCGTCAAAAAATCCCTCAGATTGTTTGCTTTGCTCATAAATGTCTCCTTTGCGCTATACCGCAGTGTTCAGCGCAACGGTTATTGACGAAGCAATCGCGCTTTCGACGTCTGACAGCAATGCAAAAGTACCGCTTTTGTTGGGTATTTGAATTTCTATTTGTTCGTCGTAATCGACGTTTACGTCCGCAAGAGTCAAGTTTACGCCCGATACGACATCCGCGCCTTGGTTTGCAAACATTATGCCCGCCCTGCCGTCGACGGTTTGTCCCGCGCAAAACTTTTGGGTTGCCGCAAATGTTTTTGTTTCTACTACCGTCTGCGGCGTGTTTAGCGTCAGCAAATGCGAAACGTCGGGCGCTTCGCCGACATCGCCTTTATCTCCTTTTTCGCCGCGCTCGCCCTTTTCGCCGGCCGGTCCGTCAAAATCTCCGCGCAGCGCCGCCTCGCGCAGTTCGCAAACTATTCCGTCGGTTTTGTCTATTGCTCCGTTTATGCCTTCGGCAAGACTTTGTATCTGCGCGCGCACTTCCTCCGCCTTTACGCGGTATTCTTCCAGTTGCGCAAAGTAATCGTAATACGGCGCGTCGACGTCGACTGCGCACACCGCTTCGTTAACGAAAAACGCGCTTTTGACGGATTTTACCGATTTGAACACCACCGCGCTATCCGACTTGCTGCGCGCGGTAAGTTGCACCGTAACAAGTCCCGCCTGCGCAAGCAATGCGTTGTCTATCGGATATGCCGCCGCAAGTTTACCGTCCAATGTCGGTTCAAAACTTAGCGTAGGCGATACATAGCGTTTGCCGCGCGGACAATCGAATTCCAAAGTAAAATTGTAATCGGCATATTCGCTGGGCACCGTGACGGTAATTTGCGTGGTTTTGTTTTCGCCTTGACTGAGCGGCGCACCTTCACTGAAAACAAGATGCTTATCGCAAGATAACTCAACTTGTAAATTAAATGGCGTCATTTGCCTCCTCGGCACGTTTTCACCCCTTTATTATACCACGCGTAGCGCTTGTTTTTACCGCGCACTGCCAAAATAAACACCGTGTAAAAATAACCTTAACATACATATTTTCGGTTATCGAACCGTGCGTATTGCCGCCGGGATAAAACAGGGCATAAAACCATCTGTTTAGACTTATCAATCAAACAACTTCGCGACAATGCCGTTTTCCAAATCCAAAATACAATACATATTGTCTATAACGTCAAATGTTTCTTCCGAATTGCGCCGTGCAGACTCCCCCCCCCAAAAAAACCGTCTGTAAACCATACGAAAGCAAAACCGTCAATATTTTTTGTTTCTAATGCAATTGTCTTATAACCCGATAACGATAAGTAATCCAAATCAACTTTTATTGATATTTTCTTTTTCAAGAATTCTTATTATAGACCAATATCCGCGAGAAAATTCCTTTGCTAATTCATCGATAACTTGCTTTTTCGTATTGCCAAATTCAATCTTTTTATTATAAGATGCAATAATAGATTGGCGTTCGTCATCTGAAATTTTCTTCCCCCTGTTTTGGGGAACGCCGTTATCGCTTTTAACTTGCGTCATTTCGCAGCCGTATGTTATTTTTTTTAGTTCCGTAAGGTAATAATCGAAAGATGCTTTATTCAGTTCAAACCCACAGGATTGCCTGCCGAGTTTTGCGGCAACACGAGCAGTAGAAAAACTTCCCAAAAAGAAATCGCATACCATATCGTCGGGATTGCTTGAATACATTATAATTTTTCTTAACAACGCTTCGGGAAGTTCGTTCTTGTTTTTTATTTGATTAGGCTTATACTCTTTGTTGATTACCCAAACGTCTTCTCTGTCAAGATAATTTTTAGAACCGCCGTTCGACGTCTTTTCATCGTCGTCAAAAAAAGCATACGTATTAAAAGTTCTTTTGCCGCCAGTCTTAGTATAATAGAGTATGTGGTAGTGAGAAGATACGTACTTCTGTTTGGTATAAACTCCAAAATTATATTTCCAAATTATGTGATTGATTTCTTCTAATTCGGTTTCTGCCAACGCATTTAGTATATGCCGCAAATTGGTATATCCGGAAAGAATATACATCGACCCGCCGGGTTTAAGTACTCGTTCCGCTTCTTTAATCCATGAGAGCGAAAAAGACGCATAGTTTTCGGCAGGGACATCTATGTAACCTTCTATGACTTTATCTTCGTTTCGATTATAGTGCTTATCTAATTCGTTTCCTTTTATCCCGTACGGCGGGTCGCATACTATCAAATCGACGGAATTATCTTGCAAGTATTCTTTTGCTCCCCGTACGCAGTCACAGTTATAAAATTTGGTATAATCTGTCATGTGGAATACTCCGTAATCAATCTTTTAACACTATATCCTTTGCATAAAGTTTTTAACGGACACTCTTCGCAGTTGGGATTGTTGTGATTAAAACAGAAATTTGTGCCTATATACATCAATCCGTCGTCAAATTCTCCTACAGAATAATTCTTGCCTTCATACAACAATACCGCGGGAATTCTCTGCAGTTCTATAATTTTAGGTCTTTTTGTTTTTACTTTTAGGCAATTTATACACAAATCGTCGTAAATATCTTTATTTATTTCGTGAACATTTTGTGAAACGGAAATTCCTCGACAATTAGTAATTCTTAAATAATTTTTGCCGCTTTTTCCATTGCCGATTTGAATAACGCTATTATCTACCAATTCTTTTTCCGTTACAAAGTGTAGCAGAAAACCGGTTCTCCACAAAACTCTACCGGCATTGCTGTCAAAAGGAACTTCATAAGAATATTGTCCCCAACCGGTATCCGTATCGCTACCTAAAAGCGGATACGCATACGTAACCCATTTGGCAAATAAATGTGCGGCTTTGTTTCCTATCGCTTTTCCCAAACCGTACCTTTTATGCGACTTAATTCCTTGCGACATTAATTCACTCGATTCAAAGGATTTCAAAAAATCAATTAAACAATGCGGATTATCGCAATCAATATTACCTAAGGTTAACGGAACTGCCAGCGGAGTCCCCCAACGAAAAACCGCGTAAGACAAAGTTTGCGTCCCTTCAATAAAGAGATTGTAATGTTTCTTTGTTTTATTTTTAAACTGCCAATCTGTCTCGCGTATGTCTTTAATTGCGTCGTGAATGGAATCTATACTATCGACTGCCGTATCAAGTTTATTAAAAAAAGATTGAGGACTGTGTAAGATGCGAATTTCTTTTTTATACAAAACATTAAGCGTGTCTGCAAGAAGTTTGCGGACGCCTTCCATATCAGGACCTTGATCCAATACTGCATTGAGTAGTAAAAATCTACATATCAGTTCTCTTCTAGTACAGTTGCTTGCGTCTTGTAAATCCAAATCAACTAATTCTTCGCCCTTAAAAAACGGTTTGAAAATATCAACATCCTTCAAATGAGGAGACGATTTGTGCTGCCGCCCTTCGTTTGCGATGACTTCCAATAAAGTTTTCATTGCAATCCCCCCTTGTCAATAAGGATATTTTATCAGCAACTTAGAATAACATTTATTGTTGCTATAAGTAATAAATATTGAATAAAACCTAAAACAAAACATTTTATGATTCGTTTTAGGTTTCGACTGGTGGAGATAAGGGGATTCGAACCCCTGACCTATGCGTTGCGAACGCATCGCTCTACCAACTGAGCCATATCCCCGCATATTAGATTATCCAAGACTGTACATACAATCTATAATATTTTAGTATGTTGTTTGTTTTCTGTCAAGTTATTTTTCGATGTGGATTTGCCGATTTATTATAGGTTTGTTAAAATAAGTCTATTTTTATTTTTAAAAAGATAAAGTCGGAATCGACCGCCACCGCAAGAACGAAGTCCAAGCGTACCCGTAACGGTATTTATCGACAAAAACACGCGCAACGCGCTTGAACGTAGCGTTTTTGACATTCCATTGTCGTTTCAAATAGTTATTTGCCAAATCGCAAATTTGCGGAAATATCTCCGCCAAAATTGCGAGCACGAACGACAAAATAAACTACGCACAAAGCCTTTTGAAGCAATGCGTGCAAAACATTCTGCAACAAAGACAATTGAACAGAGCAAAATACTTACTTTGTCGTTTGTAAAACGCAACAAAAATACTTGTTACTGTCACAACCGCCAAAATAAAACTATGCAATACAAAACTTTTTTGCGTTATTTAATCATTTACTGTTGACAAGCCGATATTTATTTGATACAATAATTAGGCTTTTAACAGGTTAGAAGCGGACGCATTACGCCGATTCTAAATTGTGGCGGCGTAGCTTAGTTGGTTATAGCGGCCGGTTCATACCCGGCAGGTCGTTGGTTCGAGTCCGACCGCCGCTACCAGTATTTGGCTCCTTGGTCAAGCGGTCAAGACATCGCCCTTTCACGGCGGTAACACGAGTTCGATTCTCGTAGGAGTCACCATTTGGGGAGTTAGCTCAGTTGGGAGAGCATCTGCCTTACAAGCAGGGGGTCACAGGTTCGAGCCCTGTACTCCCCACCAATAACAACCTAAAACAAACAACTATTTATGTAGTAAAGTTTAGGTTGTTTTTTTATTCTTTTAAAAGAGAGATTACCAATGAACAAGTTGACTATTTTCTTTTCGCATTCCCATAAAGATATTGAAAAAGTGCGTAAACTTCGTGAAATTTTTGAAAGTTTAGAATTTGAGCCTTTAATTTTTCACTTAAAATGTCTTGATGACAAAAATGATGAATTAGAAGATTTTATTAAACGAGAAATTGATGCACGAAATGTGTTTATATATTGTAAAAGTCAAAATGCGGAAAAATCCGAATGGGTACAGAAGGAATTACAGTATATCACACAATCAAATTCAAGACGCCTTTATACGATTGACATTGATTTACCTTTAAACCAAACACTTGTAACTCTACTAAATTCTTTATGCGAACTCATAAAGCATAATAGTATTTTTATCTCGTACTCCCATAGAGATGAACTGATATGTAATTCTATAAAAGATTTATTGACAAAAAACGGATATAATCCTATTCTTAGATATGAAACCATCAAAAAGCAAGATGAACACGATAAAATACTTAGAGAAATTGTAAAAAATGGTGTATTTTTACCTATAATAACCCACAATTATATGAACAGCCTTTATTGCCAAGCCGAATTAGAGGGGGCATTATACTCAACCGATTATGGTATAAAGCCATTAATTTTGCCATTAATAGTAAATTATAATAGTCAAAATGCGCTTGAATTGATTCCTAAATTGTATTATTATAAATTTTACTCGTTTGATTTCGAAAAAAATTTAACAACTGTTAATGAAAAAAATATTTTAAATATGCTAAAAGACCTAGCATACTAAATAATTTTGATAAAGTCAATAGAAAAAGTATTTGATTTTCGCTTGCGCGCCCCAAATACAGCAATTGTCTTTACGGCGGTTGCCGAAACAATCCAATCAAACGCTATGCCGAGCAATACCCCGAATTTGTATAACGGCTCCTATGTTGCAAGCACACTGCCGAGAAAGTTTTTGGAACAACGTATCGTTGCATACTTTATTTGTTAACTTTGCTGAATAACACCAGAGCGTGTACTATGACAAATTTGTTCTGTTTTTTTTGTGGTTGGTATATACTTTACATCTTTTCTTAAACAATTGTCCGATTGGATATTGACAAGCGCATTTGATTTGCGTCTATCGGTATAAGACTCATTGTTGAATAAGTCATCCGTCAAATGTATCAGAGTTACAATCTATTACGAAAATTTGTTTGATATAATTTTTAATTTTTGTTTCAGTACACCGCTTTGTACCGTAAACGCGGAAAGGATTGACAGATTCAAAACAATCCGTTTTTTTTATTAAATAGCGAATCGTACTGCCTGCCCCCCCCTAATGCAAAACCGTCGTTAAAACCTGCTCCGCCGCGCCTTTTTATGTTTTGGGTTGAAATAAGTTGCCAAAACAAAAAAATATGGTAATTTGAAAATATACTGAAAACAGAGGTGTAATGTGATTATTTTTTCTTGCTAACTCTTTTACAATAAGTTGACGGGGCTATATGCTCTTTCTTCTTATCTATTGCAAGAAAGTATAATCTGTCAATCACTCAAAAGTAAGTCGAAAATATATTTGAGCATTTTGTTGAGTTATGAGGGTACTTTCTCATAACTCTGTTTTTTATAAGGAGTTTTATGTCGATTATCAAAGTTGAAAATCTTACGTTTTCCTATCCGTCAAGTTTTGAAAACGTCTTTCAAAACGTCCATTTCCAAATAGACACCGATTGGAAACTCGGCTTTATAGGCAGGAACGGCAGGGGAAAAACTACCTTCCTCAATCTTTTGCAGGGCAAATACGAATACAGCGGAAAAATCGTTTCGTCGGTACAATTCGATTATTTTCCGTATTTGGTAGAAAATAAAAAACAATTTGACGCAAGATATTTTATTTGAAATCTGTCCAACGGCAGAACAATGGCAATTTATGCGCGAATTGTCATATCTTGACGTGCAATGCGACGTTTTGTACAGACCGTTTAATACGTTGTCCAACGGCGAACAAACAAAAGTTTTGCTTGCATCTCTCTTTTTGAATGAGGGGCATTTTCTGCTAATAGACGAACCTATCAATCATTTGGACTTACAGGCACGGCAATTGCTGGCGACAAACGTGATAATCGCAGCATTTAATGCCGCAATGGGAGCAATTGCACTATCGATATGGTACGGCGCGTTGGCGCTCTATTACATTGCTTTGGCAATGCAACGCGGAGTATTGCTGCTTGCCATACGAACCTTCAAGAAAAAGTACAACTCCGACAGCGCCGCCTACCAAAAAGCAACTACAAAAATTTACATGGCAAACGGCGTGGTACTGCTGCTTTTGCAAGCGGCATTGACTGTTGCGGTAATTCAAACGGTAACTTCGCAAAAACCGCACAAAACAGACAAAATAATTGCCATTGCAAATGCGGCGTATGCGTTTTACAAAATAATAACGGCTACTATTAACTTTGCAAAAACTCGAAAACTGCAAAATCTCGTACTGCAAACCATACGCAATATAAACTTGGTGGATTCCGCCGTTTCGATGCTTGCGCTGACTTCTACGCTCATTTGTGTATTCGGCGACGTCGAAAGTATGCGCACCATGCTTGCGGCGTTGCAATAGGAGTCAGTTTGGTAAACATTGCCGTAAGCGTTTACATGATTATTGACGGCAATACGCAATTGAAACGGTTGACAAAAACAGGCGGATTTCAGTAATTGCGACAATATGCGATAACATCAAGTACGCTGCGATTATTGGCAGAACGGCAAACATCACCGCCGAATAGCGAAATTATGGGATTGCAAATAATTTTGTTAAACCGACTGTCCGTCACAACAGCCGCGTTAGCCAAAGTAAATAAGCGTGCTTGCCTCAACATCCGCAAACAATTTGATAGCAATTCAAAAGCCTCAAACGGCAATGCCGTTTGAGGCTTTGTGTTACATATATGCGTCAAATCTTTTGTTTACAAGCAGTTACTGTTGACTTTTGTTTGTCTGCCGTACGTATTTGCACTGCCGCAAACATCGGAATAATAGCAGTATATGTTTACGCAACCGGTTGGTCGTCGCAATTGCAAGTCCAATCACCGAGGAAATTGAGCATTGCGCCTTTGCCCGTTACAAACGTCCAAGTGTTTTCCATATCCCATTTGACATATCCGTAAACCGTCTTTTTGCCCGTGATGTAATTTCTGTCGTAAACTTGCACGTTGAAGTTGGTATTGTGTTCTTCCATTGTAGCATAGCAACCCGATACTAGTGCGTCGGCATTGATATTGTAGTTACCCATAATACCCGACGCGTTCTTTTGACAGGTGAGGATTTCCAAATTTTTGTAGAAATGTCTGCCTATCGATATGCATTCGGAAATACGAAGTATACCCGTGCCTTGTTGATATCCTATCATTCCGCCTATACGGCTTGTGCCGCTGTTTACCAAAATACCGCTGCTTTGGCAGTTACGGATTTCCAATCTGAATTCCTTATCCGTAGTTGCCGCATACGTGCTGTCGTACTCCGCAACGATACCGCCCATACTGTAACCTCCGCAGAAAATGTACGTGGACGAGTAGCAGTTTGTGACGTATACTCTAAGGTCGTTTGCAAGTCCGCTTCCGCTGGGTTGAATAAATCCTATTATTCCGCCTGCGCGGTTACCCGACGAACGGATTGAATACAGCGTATCTTGGAAGGTTTCCTTGACGGTTCCGTCGGCATTTATTTCGGGAAGCGGGTTATCGATGGAAATTTGGTCTACATAAGTTGCCGTTTCGCCTTCGTATATTTGACCGATTAAGCCGCCTACGCGTTGACCGCCGCTTGCCGATACCTTTGTAAGCGCGATGTTGTAGAAATATCCTCCGCGAACTTCGCCGACGATACCTACTCTCTGCGCGCTTCCGCCGTCAAGCACTATGTTATCAAACTTGATGTTTTCGATTGTGCCGCCCTTGACGCCGTAGAATACCGACGCTTGCGAGTTGCCCGTAGTCTTAACGGTAATTCCCGAAACGGTATGACCTTGTCCGTTTAGCAGTCCTTTGAAGGATTCCGCACCCGAAGAATACGGTTTGCCCGTAAAGTCAAGGCACTTGGTAAGCATATAGATTGTTTCCGACGGAACTTCCGTGCCTATGGGCGTACCGCCCGCAACCTTGGCAAAGTCTTCGTGAGTGGCAATATTTACAACCTTAACCTGAGTTTGGTATACCTGCGAAGTTATATCGCCCTTTACGTTTGCAAGCGCGTAATAAACATAGTATGCACCGCTGTTGTCGTTTTTAAATTGGAAGTTTACCGACGTATCTCTGAAATCGTAGCGTTTTACGCCGTCGACGGATTTTATCGTATCGGCAGTAAACGTCAACGGTGTTGCGGAAGATATAGAGTAAAGCGAACCCGTAACGCTGTTGAGAGCGCCGCTTATAATATATCCGTCGCGGTTCACCGTAAGCGACGCGCCTGTAATAAAGTCTACCTGCGCGGTTGTGCTTGCAACGTATACTTTGTAGGTAAACTCCTTGCTTTCGTCACCGCCCGCAAGAGTAACCTTGTGGGTTATTTTGTATACGCCCGCCACGTTGGGATTGTAACCGTTTACTTCGGCAAAATCCTTATCTGCGGAACTATCCGTCAAAGCGTACTTGTAGGTTGTTTGTACGGTGTACTGACTGTTCGTCAACAATGTTCCGTTGTAGTATGCGCCGTTTTCCACACTTACGGCAGGTTCGGCGTATTGACGGTAAATATCTATTATGATTCTGCCGCCGTCGTCTATAATTTCGCCCGTTTCCGCAACCATTACAAAAATGTTGCCTATCGAGGGAGCGTCCTTTTTGATAATAATTTCAAAGTCGCGGGTAACGCTTCTGTTGAGGTAGGATATCGTTGCCGTAAGCGTAACCTTGGTATCCTTATCGGT
>JAMPHX010000060.1 GCA_023663205.1 Corallococcus sp.
CTAATTATACCAGAGATTTATATGAACTTTCTTTTTTGTTTGCCTGTTGCACTTGGTAGTATAATTCACCCATTGTATCAAAAAAGTCACCTTGTACAAGGTGACTTTTTCAGTATCGAAATTGGGTTTTAGTAAAACTGTGTTTTACTTTTTGGGTTTAAATACGTATTTCATTATAACAACAATTATTATTGCGGCAACAAGCACTGCGCTTGTGATAATGGAAATCATCAATGCCCAATCTATCGGGTTGTCATCGGAAGGCGGCGTTACGGGGTCTTTGTTTTCTTCTTCGTCCTCAGGTTCGGTAACATCGGTTATTCTTTCGTCGGATACCGCTACGTTGTCGTATTTTAATTCTTCGCCGTCTTTGAGGGCGGCAAGTATATCTTCGAGTTCGTCGTAGCCGGATGTTGCGGTGTAAGTGATTTCCGCAGCAAGTTCCTTGTCAAGAACCCATTCGCCATCGTCGTTTTTGCTGAACATATCTTCCTGCGTGTTGTCGCGAGTGTATGTTCCGAGCGATACCGTCCTTGCTTGGTCAAACAATACAGTGCCCGTTGCAAGTTTATCGGAGGTTTCGCTTGTAGCGTCGATTTCGCCGTTGAACAGTGCAAGTCTGAGAGTTTTTGCGCTGTCGCCTGTAATTACAAGGAAGTAGTATCTTGTCCAAGATTGTCCGTCCTTGCCTTGCGCGGGCGAATCGTTAAAGATTGCGTCGTCCGCAGGAGCGGCGCTCGCTTTGGTAAATTGCAAATTAAATGTTCCGTCTTTTGCCGTATCGAGCAGATATACGCACGGTTTTGCACCGGCATCGAGAGAACGCGCAAGTACCGATATAAGCGTTACCGAATGCGGGTTGAGGCTTATTGCATCGGACAAGTAGCCGAATGATGTTGCTTCGTTGTTTGTAATTTTGAGTACTGCGCCGTTATTGTCGTCGGGCACGGGAGCATATTGACTTCCCAGTTCCGTTCCGCTCGTTACGCTGTGCACGCCCGAAGGTACGGTGATGTTGTCTTTTCCGGAGTGATTGAGAATAACCGAACCTGCATATACAGGCGTCCAACCCGAAGGTCTGTGAAGGTCTGCCGAAGGTATGCTGTTATTTGCAACGCTTCCGAACGAGCCGTTGGTTATCGTCGAAGTTGACGAACTTGCGCCGAGAGTAACCTTTTTGACGGTGCTTCCCGTCGAAGCGGCGGAGTAATCCGATTGGGTTATTTCTTCAATTACGGGCGCCGTTGCGATAACGGTTCCGTTGGGTATGGCTGCGGCAGACTGGTCGGTATAGCCGTCCTTTTCGCCGAGGGTAACAATAAGTTTAAGTTTGATTTCCGAAAGGTTTGAGGGTTTTACGTAGAAGTGGTATTGAGCAAAACCGTTGTTGGTATCTTTTTCCAAATCTTCGGAAGTGCTTATATTTGTAAAACTTTCCTTAATATCCGTTTCGTCTTCCGCATTTACAAGGTAGATGTTTGCACGCGGCAATTTGGAGCCGTTTTCCGCAATTACGCGGAGCCATACGCTTACGTGGTAGTTCATTCCGAAGGAAGGAGTACCAATCGCAATTCCGTCGGCGGTCATTTTGACGGGAGTCTTTATTGTGCCGTCGTTTTCTATCTTGCTGTAATTCTGTCCCGCTTGAAGGTCAAATGGGGCTATATTGTTATTGGCGGCAAGATAATCGGCGTTGGTTATCGTAGCGGTTGCATCCCAAGAAAGTGTGTTGGTTACGTTGTCTTGACTTTCCTTTTCGATAGTGTAGGCATAGTAATCGCCCTTGGAGTGGTCAAGTCTGTCGCCGTGGTTAAGTCTGTATTCGTTTGAAGTAACCGTTTCAAAAACAATGTCGTCTATAAACACCGTTCCCGTTGCGGAAGTTCCGTTGTATACGTTACCTAATCCCACGTTGACGTAAGACGTCTTGGAACTTGCCGTTTGGTTAAATACATACAACTCGATTGTTTGCCAATCGTTTGTGCCTGTAATGCCCGCATCTTCGATACCTTTGTGCGCGTACCAATATCTTACGCCGCTTGTGGATTCCGTAAGTGCGGACGTTCCGCTTTTTACCATGGCAAATACGCCTGCTCCGGTAACGTCAACCGTCTTCACGTGAAGAGTAATTTTGACGGAAGTGTCGGAAGGAATGGTGAAACTTTGCGAATAGATACTTGCCGTGTAATCGGTTAGATTGTGTATCATATATACCAAGTCGCCTTCCGCGCCCTCGTAAACGCCGGGGTTTTCGATGTCGTTCAAACCGTATTTTGCAAGGTCGGCGGCGGTTTTGCTCCAATTATCTGCCGATACGTCAATTACTCCCATTACCGTTTCGCTATTGGAAGTAATTTCCGTAAACCCGTGAGTTGTGGAACTTGTGGGTTCTTTGTACGAATACTTACGCCAATTTTGCGCAAGTTTGGGGAACGACCCGTTTTCTTCCGCGACGTATTCAAAATCGCCGTTACGGATTGTATCCGATGACGACGGTTGCTGTTCATTATCCAAGTCGGCGGGAAATTTGGCGTCGGGTGCTCTCCACCAAGTGAGTACGCCCGTTACCGAAACCGCAATTATCGCCGCTGTTACAATGCAAACTATTGCAATAAACAAAGCCTTCTTCTTTTTTTGATTGCCTGTTTGCGCAACAGTATTTGTCAGTGTTTGTTTGCTCATAATCCTTTTCGATACCTTTAATGTAATTTATTGGTATGTATAAGTACATACATACTGACATTTTAATACAAACTAAAAGAAAAATCAATTAAATGCAGGCAGATTTTGCAAATAAACTGCCCTTTGGGTTGATTTGTATTGCAAACGGTAGGTAAAAATGGTTTCAAAAAAATGGGTGCTTGTTGTCGGCGGTTTGGTTGCGGGGTTTATTAACGGCTTTTTGGGCGGAGGCGGAGGGGTAATAATAGTATCGTTATTGCTTGCTTCGGCAAAATTGCCGCAAAAAAACGCACAGGCAACCGCGCTGCTTGTTATACTGCCGTTGACGGTGGTTTCCGCTATAGTGTATTTGGCGTGCGGCAGCGTAGATTGGATGCCTACGCTGTGGACGACGTTGGGCGTTGTTGCGGGCGGCATAGCGGGCGCGCTTCTGCTCAACAAATTGCAGGGCAACACGGTAAAGATAATATTTGCGCTTATACTTATTGCAGGCGGAATCAAGATGTTCTTTTAGTTTGCGGACAAAAACGCGCTGTAAGACTTTTGCGCCCGACCGAACAAATAAGCGGCAATGCTAAAACGGAAACGAAATATAACGAGATATTAAGGTAATTACGGCGGTGAATTTATGCAAATTTTTTTGTTGATACTATTTGGGTTTCTCTCGGGAGTGATAGGCGGTATGGGAATGGGCGGCGGTACGTTGCTCGTCCCGCTTTTGTCGTTTTTGGATTTGGAACAAAAAGCGGTTCAGGCAATAAACCTTATAAGTTTTTTGCCAATGTGCGTCGTTGCGCTTGTATTGCACGGCAAAAACGGTCTTGTAAAAAAACGCGGTGTGCTGTGGATAATAATACCGGCAGTAATTTCCGCGGTTGCGGGTGCGCTGCTTACACAAGGCGCGCAAAACAAAACTCTCAAAATATGCTTCGGTGCGTTTATCGTGTTGGTGGGAGTGTGGCAGATGATAGTTGCAATTAAGTTTGCCGTCAAACGTAAAAACCGCAAACGCTTGGACGTAATATATTGTCCGTCGGGTAAACTGCGCGCAAAGATACGCGGCAAATCACGATAGAATAATTTGCCGCGCATCGAATTACGGACAGGTTCGGCGTTTTAGCCGATTGACATTCCGAGGAAACTTTATTTAAAACGACTTGCGCTGTAAAAAGTGTAAATTTTAGGAATAATAAACAAAACCGCGGTTTTGAACGTACCGTCAAAAAGATGAACTGCGGTACACATTTTTTAAAAGCGTACTTATTTTGCAGGGAGCAGATTTACAAATCCAAATAGTTTCCGCCAATGATTCTTATACGTCGTCGTCCGACATTACCGAGCGGATTTTTTTGAGAGCGCGCGTTTCTATGCGCGAAATATAACTGCGGCTTATGTTAAGTTTTTTTGCCGTTTCCAATTGTGTAAGAGGAGTGCTTCCGTTAAGTCCGAATCGCATAAGAATAATATCTTTTTCGCGGGTTGTCAGCGTTTTGTCAATAATTTTAAGTAGATTTTCACGCAAAATATTGAGTTCTGCTTTACGAAAAACGCTATCCTCTTTGGCAGGGAGTATTTCCATCAGGGTATATTCGTTGCCGTCGCCGTCAACACCCAACTGTTCTTGAAGATATACGGTGTTTTTGTAGCGTTTGTTGCTGCGCAGCGTCATTAGCATTTCGTTTTCGATGCAGCGCGCAAGGTAGGTCGCAAGCGTTGTACCTTTGCCGTTGCTGTAACTTTCTATTCCTTTTATAAGTCCTATCGAGCCTATGGAAATAAGGTCGTCCACATCGCACGAGTTGGAATACTTTTTTGCAATGTGAGCAACCAGCCGCATATTGTGACAGATAAGTTTTTCGCGCGCGTCCGCATCGCCGTTTTTGAGCGCTGCGAGACACTGTTTTTCGTCTGCGGGCGAAAGCGGTTTGGGGTAACTGCTGTTTTCAAAGTACCCCGTAAAAAAGAACAGTCGCTTTATAAACTGCAATATTGCCGTAAACACCTATATGTTACCTCCTTTTGTCCCCGACAGGTATGGCATTACTATGTTTATGCAAAAAAAGCACTTGTTTAGACTGCACTGCTTGACCGTTTTTTTTGTTTTTGTTGACAAACGACGAATATTGATATACAATTTTACACAAGAGACAGCCAGACGATTGCGTGGGCATTTGCCTACGAGGAAAGTCCGAGCACCGCAGAGCAAGAGCGCAGGGTAACTCCCTGTGGAGGCGACTTTAAGGAAAGTGCAACAGAAATAAACCGCGGCATTTGCCGTAAGGGTGGAAATGTAGAGTAAGAGCCTACAAACGCGCTGGCGACTTCGCGTTCATGTAAACCCCGCTCGGTGCAAGAAATGAGAACAAATACCTGCTCGGTATCTCGACATATTCGCTGGAGACTGTCGGCGACGACAGCCGTAGATAGATAATCGTCAAATACAGAACTCGGCTTACAGACTGTACTCTTATTATCGGGGACGCAAGGTAACTATCTTTTGTCCCCGTTTTACTTGTTATAGCGGCGTTTGTTATTGCCTGAGGTTTCGGCGCAGGCAAGTCAGGGCGCAATTGCCGTTTGCGATAGGCGGCGTCAAAAGAGACGGAAAACCAAGTTGCACATCGGTGCAACGGCGGAGAATTGCGTATGAATTGTAATTTGTGTCCCCAAAACTGCAATGCGGACAGAGCCGTCACGCGCGGCGGTTGCAAAAGTTTTGAAAACGCAACGGTGTGCAGAATAGGTTTGCACGCTTGGGAAGAACCTTGTATTTGCGGCGGTAAAGGCAGCGGTACGGTGTTTTTCGGCGGGTGCAATCTCAATTGCAGGTTTTGCCAAAACTACGCAATTTCCCGTACGGGCAAAGGCGTCGCCGTAACGGCGCGGCAACTTGCCGATATATTTGTGTATTTGGAAGATTCGGGCGCGTGCAACGTCAATTTGGTAACTCCGCAGCACTTTTCGGCGGTAATTGCCGAAGCATTGACTCTTGCAAAACCGCGTTTATCGGTGCCTGTTGTGTATAACACCAATTCGTACGAAAAGGTCGACGCGCTTAGGCGGTTGGAGGGTCTTGTTGATATTTACCTGCCCGATTTGAAGTTTTGTTCGCCCGAACTTTCGCAGGCAATGTGCGGTGCGGCAGATTATTTCGAGACGGCAACGCTTGCAATTGCGGAGATGAAACGCCAGCAGCCAAAAGACGTGTTTAATCCCGACGGAATAATGCAAAACGGCGTAATAATACGCTATTTGGCTTTGCCGTCTTTTGTCGAAGACGGCAAAGCAATACTCGATTGGATTGCGTCTTTTGACAAAAACTCCGTTGTAAGTTTGATGTCGCAGTATTTTCCGATACGTTGCGACAAGGTTTTCCCCCAACTTAACAGGCGCGTCACGCCAAGGGAGTATGACTGTTTAACGGAATACTTTTTCAATGTAGGGCTAAGCAAAGGTTATATGCAGGACATTTCGTCTGCTACGCAGGATTATGTTCCCGATTTCGATTTGGAACAGGTTAAAGATATTATTAAAAATATTGCAAATAACAGCAGGTATGCCGAAAAATGAACAAAAAGCAAACACAACAACAGAATAACAAAGTGCGTATGTGGGATTTGTTTTTGACATTTTTCAAGATTGGCGCGTTTACGTTCGGCGGCGGATATGCAATGATATCCATTGTCGAGCGCGAGGTGGTGGAACGCAAAAAATGGATTACAGCCGACCAAATGCTCGATATGTTGGTTATTGCGGAATCCACTCCGGGGGTAATTGCCGTCAATACGGCAACTTCCGTCGGATACCGTTCGCGCGGTATTTTTGGGGCAATAGTTGCGACATTGGGCGTTGTTCTGCCGTCGTTTTTTATAATACTCGGGCTTTCCTTTGCAATAGACGCGCTCAAAGACAACACTTGGTACAAAGCGGCGTTTAAGGGCGTGCAAGTGTGCGTTGTTTTGCTTATTTTAAACGCTTTTATCAAACTGTTCAAACAATTGCAAAAGAACGTCGTCGCATACATTCTTATGGTAGGAGCGTTTACCGTTTCGTTGCTGACAAATTTCAACGTAATTTTTGTAATACTTATAGGCGCGGCTGTCGGAATAATTTGCAGACTGATTTCCGACCGAAACAAAAACAACAAACTTCCCGCAGAGATTATTGCCGAAGAACAAGAAAACTCGGAGGAGGAATAAAATGGAATTTTTGTTGCTCTTTTGGGAATATTTCAAAATAGGCTTGTTTACGATAGGCGGCGGTTATGCAATGATTCCTATGGTAAAACAAATGGTGTTGGAACACGGATGGATTTCCAATGCGGAAATGCTCAATTTTATTGCCGTTTCCGAATCTACGCCGGGACCTTTTGCGATAAACGTCGCAACTTTTGTGGGTATGGAAGTGGGCAAAAGCACTTCGTTGGGATTGTTCGGCGGCTTTTTGGGCGCGGGCATTGCAACATTTGCCGTCGTGCTGCCTTCGCTTATAATAATAGTTATTGTAACAAAGTTGTTCGATAAGTTCCGCACAAACAGGTTTGTGGAAGGCGCGCTTGCAGGCATACGTCCCGTGGTTGTGGGATTGATATTTTCCGCAGTTATTTCGGTGGGCGGCTCGGTAATATTGCCGTCATTGGATTTTACGGCAATAAGCGGCGACGGCTTTGGCAAGTTCAACTACGTTTCGGCAATAATGATGGTCTGCATTGCGCCCCTTGGATTTATTAAAATAAAAGGTAAAAAGATTAATCCCGTTATCCTTATATTATTATCCGCGCTTATCGGCATTCTGCTGTTCGGCGTGTTTAATTTGGAATCGGAAGAAGAGGCGGTTGTAGGCTTTTTGCGATAAAAACGGTTTTTACTACCGTATGTTTTCTTGCAGTACCGATTAACGGTCATTTCGTTGACTATGGAAAAAATATTTAATTTACATATTTTAACCGTCTTTTTGCTATGTAATAGCCGTATGTAATCAAATAAGAATAAATTACTGCGAGTTGCTTGTATTTATTTCATTATCTTTGTTTCTATAATGAATAACCATATATATTCAATCGCACATAAAATACAGCGTGTCAGTTAATAACTGACACGCTGTCAAAAGCGTCTGTAATATTTAAAATTGTGAATAAAAGTAGTAGTGCTGTATATTCGCAATGAGTTTTGTCGTCATTGCAAAGAAGCAAATTCATTTCAATGGCGTTTTATGTCTAAGTAATGTTTATTATTTTGTATGTGTTAATGTTCACGTCATCTTGATGTCATTTATATTCAAATTTGCATTTGTTTTCCAATCATTGCGAGGGCGTAGTGAATTATCTTTTTTGTCATTGCGAGGAGCGAAGCGACGAAGCAATCCATAATAAAAATATACACATCCGCAATAAAAACATAATTCAAACAAAA
>JAMPHX010000061.1 GCA_023663205.1 Corallococcus sp.
TTTCCGTCAAGGCGACTTTGTCATTACTCAAGCAGAAGACGGATTGTTTGCCTTTTGCCGTAGCGACGGAAAAAACAAATTTGCCGTTGCGGTTAACCGCGGAGCGCAAGACGCTTCAATAAGTTTGGACGGCGAATATTGCGATTTGCTTACAATGCGGACGTATTGCGGCAGCGCGGTAATCCCAGTAGATAGTGCGGTAATATTGAAAAAGACAGCGTAGCAATCGATAAAAATTCGGACGCTTCGGAAAGTGCATTTTACAATTGGTTTAACCCGACAAAACGTAACAGGCAGGGATGATTAGGGTTTGCCGAGATAAGTATTGTCGGTACGGCGGACAAAATTTATCCGCCGCTAATTTTGCGGTACGATTTATAAGCGTACGCGCGCGTAATGCTTCCAACAAGTCGTCCTTTACTCCGCATTCCTTGCAGTATGGTTTTAAGCGTACGTGCGCGTGATGCCCTGTTTGGGAAAGTAAACTGCGGACGGGATTAAGATATGCTTTACGGACGTACGCGCGAGCAACGGTGACATGTAAATATCGTAGCCTATATGCCGCAGCAACAGTGCTTTACCGAGTATTCTATGCCTAAGCGTTTTTTTTCGTTAGAGGCGTATTTTTATTAAAAGTAAAAACAGAATTGAAAATAAAAACAGTTTTGTTTTTACAAGCCAGTTGCAAATCGACGCTTAGGCGCGTTTAGAAAAAAAACAGGTAAAAAATATAAAATTATTCAAAATTATTAAAAAACTTAGGGGATTTTTTTTCTTTTTTGTCAATTTACTTGAAGATTGTATTTTTCGGAGAAAACAAATGGCGGATTTCAGCGATTTTATCCGCGAGGTAAAGCAAGCCAACGACATTGTTGACGTTATTGCCTCGTATCTCGAAGTTAAGCGCAGCGGCAGCAATTATTTTGCACGCTGTCCTTTTCACGGTGAAAAAACCGCCAGTCTTTCAATTTCCCGCAACGGGCAGTTTTTCCACTGTTTCGGATGCGGCGAATCGGGCGACGTCGTAAAATTTGTGGAAAAATACGAATCGTGTTCCTTTATGGAAGCGTTGGAAATGCTTGCGCGGAGAGCCAATATCAAAATGCCCGAAACGGAGCGTACAAGGCAGGATATCGATTACGAAAAGAAAAAGAAAAGGCGCGATTTGCTAAGCGCGATTTTGAAAGATACGGCAGTGTTCTATTGGAAGGCGTTTTATCTTCCCCAAGGCAAGGCGGCGCGCGACTACATGGAAGGCAGAGGCTTTACGTCGGATATTCTCAAAAAGTTTGGCATAGGCTATTCGCCCGATATGAATTCGCTAATAAACTATCTGGCAAAAAAGTACAATTTGGACGATTGCGTTGCCGCAGGCGTATTGCAAAAGCGCAAAAACGGAGGTTATTTCGATGCGCTGGCGGGCAGGCTTATTATACCGATATTCGACATAAACGGCAAAGTAATCGCTTTTGGCGGACGCGCTCTCGACAAACGTACGGCGGAGTTCGGCAAATACAAAAACACATCGGAAACGGAACTGTTTTTGAAAAAGAACAACCTGTATGCAATCAATTCCGTCAAAAAGGAAAAACAGCAGTCCAATTTGCCCTACATTGTGGTTGTAGAGGGGTATATGGATGTGCTTTCGATGTATCAAGCGGGGTTTGTGCGCGCAGTAGCAAGTATGGGCACAAGCCTTACAGAACAGCAAGCAAAGTTTATACTGCGGCTTAGCGACCAAGTGTATATCTGTTACGACGGAGATGCCGCGGGACAAAAGGCAACCATTCGCGGAATGGATATTTTGGCGGAACAGGGCTTGGAAGTGCGCGTTATGTCCGTCCCCGAAAAGTTAGACCCCGACGAATACATAAAAAAGTACGGTTCGGAATCTTTTGAAAAACTGATAGAGCAGGCATTGCCTTTGTGCGATTACAAATTGCGGATTTTGGAAGCGCATTTTCCGCTGACGGAAGGAGTAAACCGCAACAGCAATCTTTCCAAATACGTCAAGGGCGCGCTAAAAGCAATTTCCGCGTTGGACGACGAGGCTCAGGCTCACTATATCGAAGTAATTTCGCACAAGACGGGATATTCCGCCGAGTATCTCAAACGTAAACTTTCGGGCGGAGCGGAGGCTTACAGTCAGACGGACGACAAACAGCCGTCGGCAATTGAAGCGGCGCTGTACTACGTGGCAAGTTGTTTGCTTAGCAACCTCGACTTTGCCTCTCTCAAAGAAAAACCGCGTTGCGATACGGCGTTTTTGTCCAAAGTTTACGATTATTTGCTGGATTGTTATTCCAAGGGAACGCCTGCGGAAACGGGAATGATATACACCGTGTGTCCCGACGCGTCGGACGAGGAGTATGCGTCAATATTAAGCAACAACTTCACTCGGGAAAGTTACGGCAAAGACAAGGAAATGTACGCCGAGTGCGTCAGAAAAATTGCCGAATACGACATAAAAAGTCAGCGCGAGCAGTTGCTTGCCGCTTCCAAACGTCAAGGGATAACCGATGACGAAACAAACGAAATATACTTGCGTATACAGCAGTTGAACGACAAATTAAACGCATTGTACGAATAAGGAGAAAACACTATGGAACTTAACGAAAGTTTTTTGAATACGCTCTTGGCGGAGTGTAAACAAATTCAGGCAAGCGGCAGCGTAACCTATGACGACGTGGAATCCAAGTTGGAGAAACTGGAAGTTTCCGCCGAACAGAATGCCGAGATTTACAAGTTTTTGGAACAGAACGGCATTGTCTTTAAGGACGCATTTGAAAAGGACACGGGAGATTTGCTCAAAAAAGTCGGCGATGTGGCTGTGGACGACCCCGTCAAAATGTATCTTAAAGATATCGGAAAAGTGCCGCTGCTTTCGTCCGAGGAGGAAGCCGAACTTGCCCGCCGTATGATTGAAGGCGATATCGAAGCCAAACAAAAACTTTCCGAAGCCAACTTGCGCCTTGTGGTTTCCATTGCAAAACGCTATGTGGGCAGGGGAATGTTGTTTTTGGATTTGATACAAGAGGGCAATCTCGGTTTGATGAAAGCCGTAGACAAATTCGATTACACCAAAGGTTTCAAGTTTTCCACATACGCAACTTGGTGGATTAGGCAGGCTATAACCCGTGCGATAGCCGACCAAGCGCGTACCATACGTATTCCCGTGCATATGGTGGAAACAATCAACCGTCAAGTGCGCGCGCAACGCGCTTTGTTGCAGGAATTCGGACGCGAACCGACTCCCGAAGAAATTGCCGAATATATGGGCATTACGCCCGAAAAGGTAGTGGAAATTCAAAAGATAGCGCAGGACCCCGTAAGTTTGGAAACGCCGATAGGCGAGGAAGAGGACAGTCACTTGGTGGACTTTATCGAGGACAACAAAACCGTTGCGCCTAGCGATGTTGCGGCTCAGACAATGCTTCGCGAGCAACTTATCTCCGCTCTGCACAAACTTACTCCGCGTGAAGAAAAAGTAATACGTCTGCGTTACGGATTGGACGACGGCAAACAGCGTACCTTGGAAGAAGTTGGACGCGAATTCAACGTAACACGCGAACGTATAAGACAAATCGAAGCCAAGGCGCTGCGCAAGTTGCGTAACCCCAGCAAATCCAAAAAACTGAGAGATTACCTCGATTGATAAAACTTACAAAAAGACAGCGTAAAATTGTAGATGCAATAGGCGTATGCGACGTTTTGTGCGACGTCGGGTGCGACCACGGTTACATAGGGGCGGCAGCAAAAATTCAAAATCTTTGCACTTACGTGCATTTTTGCGATATTTCCGCAAGCAGTCTTCAAAAGGCTCAAACATTGTGCGGCAAACTGCAACTTGACGGTTGCGACTTCAAATGCCAAGACGGTTTGCAATCTTTGCAATGCGACGCGGCGGTTATTGCGGGAATGGGCGGATTGGAAATCATTTCCATTTTGTCGTCGGCAAAAACGCTTCCGCAAAGACTTGTTTTGCAACCTATGCGCAATCAAGTTGACTTACGCGCATATTTATGCGACAATTATTATATACAAAGCGACTGTAAGTTTAGAGACGGCAAGTTTTACGACTTGATAGTTGCGCAAAAGGGCAGCGATAAACTTTCCAAGCAGCAAATGCTGTTCGGCAAAACAAATCTCGAACGCATTACCGAAGAATTTACTGAGTATTTGACAGCGGAAAAGCACAAATACGAGTCAATCGTCAAGTGTTCGCGCTCGCAGCAACCGTCGGAATATCTTGCGGCAATCAACGCCGTGCTTGACGGCATAGCGTAAATTTCGGCAAAAGACAGTTTGCCTGAATAATAAGGAGAACCCATCATGGAAAAGATATTGGAATATCAAAAAATCGACGGCGAACTGCGCCGAATCAAACGCGACCTCGAAAAAAACGAAGTACGTATGCGCGGAAAAAAACTTAACGCTATGCGTCAGGAAATGGAAGATACCGTTGTTAAGTTGGAAGCCAAAGCATCTGAACTAAAAACAACGCTTGCGGGTTTGGATAAGTTAAGCGAAGATATTTCCGCAAGTATCGAGGAATATCAACACGCGGTAAAAGATATTGAGGATATTGACGAACTTAACTACCTCAAAAAGAAAATTGCTACGCAGTCGGACGCTCTTGCAAACGCCGAACGCGATTGCAAAAACATTATTCGCGATTGCGACGAAATTTCCAAAAAATACGCCGAAGTATCTGGAAAACTTCCTCGTATAGTTTCGGAGTATGCCAAATGCAACGAGGAGTTTACCAAAGTAACTGCCGAAGTAGAACCGCAGATAAGAGAACTGAGAAAAAAGCAAAACGATTTGGAAAAGCAATTGGACGGCGACAAATATTTGGAATTGTACAAAAAGGTGCGTTCGCAAAACATTTACCCCGTATTTGTGGGACTTATGGAACCGTCCCGCTGCGGCGGCTGCCGAATGGACATTTCCGGCGCTTCGCTCGGCAGACTTGCTGAAAAAGGTTTTACGCGCTGCGAACACTGCGGAAGAATTATCTGCAAGCAAAAGTGACGCCTCTGCATAGTGCAAAAGCCGCAATGCAATTACTTTTGTATCGATTGCCGCGGCAATTGCGGAACGGTAAATAAAAACAGTTTGTGCAGACATCGTCAGACAGTGCAAAATTATAAAATAGAACTGCTGAGAAATTTGTATTTTCGCTCAATTTGAAGAAACCCCCTCGAACTTATTTCGAGGGGGTTGTATTTTTATGAAATATACTTTTATTTAAACTCGTGATATTTGACGGTCAAACATTTATTGCGGTCAACTTTCCGTTATTACAAAAGCCGTTTTGCCGACAATCCGAGCGGCGGGGCATTCCCGCGCTATGTTTTTGTTTAAACGGCATAAGCCTCGTGTTTGCGCGTTAGCGGTACGCCTTGTTTGAGCATATAGAAATATTATTCCGCTTGTTTCGTCGCAGTTTCTTCGGGCGCGTCTTTTTGTTTTTCGGATTGTTTCTTTTTGCCTATGCCGCAAAGCACGTTGGTTAATATGCCGAGTATCAATGCGCAGGCGACGGACGTAATTGTAATATCGCCTATCGTTATTTTAAGTCCGCCTATGCCTGCAATAAGTATTACCGAAGCGGTAAACAGATTGCGGCTGTCGCCGAGGTCAACGGGTTGCAGCATTTTGAGTCCCGATACGGCAATGAATCCGTATAGAGCCATACACACTCCGCCCATTACGCAATTGGGTATTGTAGCAAGAAACGTCACAAACGGTCCCACAAACGATATTGCAATGGCAAGCAGTGCGGTTGTAAAACTTGTCGCAACCGACGCATTGCCCGATATTGCAACGCAGGCAACGGCTTCGCCGTAGGTTGTATTGGGGCAGCCTCCGAACAATGCTCCCGCAATAGAGCCTACTCCGTCGCCGAGTAGCGTGCGTTTGAGCCCCGGTTCGGCAAGAAGGTCGTGTCCTATTACCGACGACAGATTTTTGTGGTCGGCAATATGTTCGGCAAATACTACAAACGCAACGGGTATATATGCGACGGCAATCGTGCCTATGTACTGTCCGATGTTTGCATTGCCGTAGTCGCCGTCAAAGGCATTTAGGAATGCAAAGTTTTGGGGATACCACTCGATATTTTGGAATTTTCCGAAATCTATTACTTTCAGCGCGTCTATGTCGGCGGCAAATCCGATACCCGTAAATATTGCGGCAACGGCATAGCCTGCCGCTATTCCTATAATAAACGGTATAAGTTTGAGCGTCTTTTTGCCGTAAACCGAGCATACTATCGTAACCGCAAGCGTAATAAGTCCGCACAAAAGAGCGATGTAGGGCGAACACAGCATTTCCGCAACGGGCTTTTCCACGATAGTAAGAGTGCCGTTGACGTTTTCCGCAACCTCTTTGATAACCGTTTTCATTACGCTGCCTTTCATAAGGTCGCCTATTGCGTTGCCGGCAAGCGACAGTCCGATAATGGCAACGGTAGGACCTATTACGACGGGCGGCATTATTTTGTTAATCCAGTTTACGCCTGCAAATTTTACAATCAACGCTATTACCACATACACAAGTCCCGCAAAGACTGCGCCGATAATAAGTCCCAAATAGCCGAGCGACGCGGTGGCAGCGCCGGCAAACGCCGTGGCCATCGAACCCAAGAAGGCAAACGACGAACCGAGGAATACGGGACTTTTAAATTTGGTAAACAGCAAATACACAAGCGTGCCTACCCCCGCTCCGAACAACGCCGCCGATTGCGACATGGGCGTAAAGCCCTCCGGCATCGAACTGTTGATTACCGCGGGTACGGCAATGGTGGCGGCAAGTATCGCAAGCAATTGCTGCAATGCAAAGACTATTACTTTGCCTATCGGCGGTCTGTCGCCGACTTTGTATACGAGTTCCATAGTTTTTTTCTCTCCTTTTGTTTATTTTCTAAATAGCGGTTTCGGCTTGGTGTACGTAATTGTCGTTAGTTATCTGCGCGTAACAAATACCGCGTGCATTTACATCTTCGTCGCCTGCAAATCGCATTTTAGTTTATTTATTTCAAAAATAAATACGGCAAAACCGCCGTATTTACGGGTTTTTACGGCAACTTGTGCTGCCGCAATGCGGTATCGGGTAACTTTACCGCGAAAGATATGTTGATGTGACTGTCGGCAACATTGCGTTGCAATATCTGTTTGACGTTCAAATAGATATTGTAGTCGAAGCGCACAGCGCAAACAAATGCGGTTTGCTTATTTTGTCCCAAACAGTCTGTCGCCTGCGTCTCCCAATCCCGGCAAAATGTAACTGTGCTCGTTAAGACATCTGTCCAAAGTGGCGCAGTATATCTGTACGTCGGGGTGCGCTGCATGAAGTTTTTCCACTCCTTCGGGAGCGGCTATTATGTGCATACACTTTATTGTTTTTGCCCCTTTGCTTTTGAGCAAATCAACTGCGGCAATTGCGCTTCCGCCCGTTGCAAGCATTGGGTCAAGCACTATGCAGACTTTGTTTTCTATGCCGACGGGCAACTTGCAGTAGTATTCCTTGGGCAGACAGGTTTCTTCGTCGCGGTACATACCTATGTGTCCTACTTTTGCCGTGGGAAACAGCGTATGTACACCGTTTACCATACCGAGACCCGCCCGCAAAATGGGAATAATCGCAATGGAGTTTTCCGCAATCATTTGCTGTGTGGTTTTTTCAAGCGGCGTTTCCACCTCGACGCTTACGGTGTGCAAATCGGCAAACGCTTCGTATGTTTCAAGCGTGGTTATTTCCTCTACAAGTTCGCGGAATTGCTTGGTGTTGGTATTTTTGTCGCGCAGCAGTGCAACCTTGTGAGAGATGAGCGGATGTTTCAAAATCGTTACGTTTTCCATAATGTTTCTCCTTGACGGTTTTTTCGGTTTAATCTCAAAAAAAAGCGCCTTGTCTTTTGTAATCAAAAAACAAAGCGCAAATTATTTGTTTCGGCAAGCGGTGCGGAAAGTTCAAGAGAGAAAACGACTTTTGCAAACTTGTGTTTGCACAAATGCTGTAATCTCGGTTGTCTTTCAGTAAGCGTCATGCTCCGTCCTCCGTATTGTCTTGCGTATTTTACATTAT
>JAMPHX010000062.1 GCA_023663205.1 Corallococcus sp.
CCTTTTCAGTGATTTTTCCTTGCTCCGATTCCGGCTGCGCGGAGCAAATTTCACTATATGCTGTGAATTTGTTTCGCGCTGCCGCTCTGATGAACGCTTCCAATGCCTGCGTACTTCACTGCTTCTTTTCCTTTGCCTTGTTTACAATCCATATTACTAACCGTACAGGCGCGGAGATTATGTACCACAGCAATTTGCATATCCATACTACTACCGTCGCAACCGGCTTGAAGATTAGCGCAAATATTAGCAGTATTGCAACTGCTATTGCCGCTATTATCCATATCGGCAAGCCCGTGTTGTTGTCCGGAACGCCCGAACCCGTCTGCTTGTTGTCTACTACTCCCAAGTTGTATACTTTGCCCGCCGTTTCAAATTTTAAGCGAAGTATCGATACGTCGGATATCTTTGTGCGAAAACCGGTAGACGAACCGTTGGGAAAATATGTATCGCCGTAAGGCGTTTCGGAAAACCTCAGTATCCACCTTGTATCCGCTAATTCTTCCTTTGCCGTACTGTCCAATCCGTTGTTTTTGTCTGCAACAAAGTCCGACGTCTTTTCTATTCGGTCATAAACATATTTCGTCCCAAACCAACCGTCGCCCGCTGTTTCGCCCGTCGCTTGGTCGTCAAACTTCACATAGTGTTCTACGGGGTCGTCATAGTCTGTTTGTCCGCCGCCTAACGGGAAAGAAGCAGACGTAACGTATTGACTTACATAATACACTTCCGCTTCCCGCAATTTCTCGATGTACTTATCAGTATCGAACGCTACGTAATGACTGTCCGTATACGCTGCTTGCCAAAACTTGTAACCGTCTTTATACCGTACAAATCCTACGTGCTTATTTGTTACCTTAATCGTTTCCACGTCTTGCCGCGCATAAGTTACCTTGCCGCTATCCGCCGTTACCGTCCATTCCTGCCCGACGGCATAGGATACTTCGCTTACCTTTTCGTCTTTAGGCGGCTCGGCGTCGCCCTCTATCCATTTGCGGTAAATTGCGGAAATATTGTACTTGCGCGTTTCATCGGCGCCGACGTATATGCCCTGCACCTTGTATTTGTGCAACGCTGCCGATTGGCTTAGCAACACAAGAGGGTAATTGACGTAGTTAAGTTCCTCGGAAATAGATATATTTGCCGACGTTGCCGCAAGCCCGCTCGGAGTATACACGTACAAAAACAATTCGCGCTCGGCGCTCTCGGCAATCTGTATTACTTCCAGCGACGTTTTGTCCGACGTCGGATAATCTTCTAACGTAAACGCAGCATCTTTGGACAAATCCGCCAATACGTCCGAGTACACGGCAGCCGCAAAGGCTACGGACGTTCCGCAGCCTAAACTTACAAGTAATATTAAAATTGCCGTTACTAAACTAAACTTTTTCATAGTTACCTCAAAAGACGATACCGTCCGGTACAAGCGTTATACTGCCCATATCCTTTGTAACAAACGTCAGACTTATTGCTCGGCTGCCGTCCTCGCTTACTACCGTAAGTTTTATCCGCGCCTTGACGTTCTCGGTTATTTCCACGTTGCAGCCTTTGTACTTTGTTTGCAGCAGTTCCAACGTCGTAAACCTCTTGCAGTCTACCGTAATTCCCTTTTCGTCCGAAGTTACGTTTAACTGCTCCGTAAAGTCCTCTGTCAGATACGTGTGCTTTTCTCCGTCTACGGTAAACTCGAAGTCGTCGCCGCAGTTCTCCGCGTAGTATGTAAACTTGCTGCTGCCGGTAAGCGCCTTTACGTCGATACGCGTTTTGGTAAGCGGTACGTCCCTATCCGCCGTTACAATGCCGTTTACCGTATCTACCTGCAAGTAAAACGTCTTGAAGTCTGTTGTAAATCCGTTAGTAAATACATAACAGAACCATATGCCAAAGGCTATTGCGGCAAGCAGGATTAGCACAAGCACGCTTATTACTATCTTTTTTGCCATACCTCACCTCAAAATACTATGCTGTTTTTGTCAAGCGACATTGTTTCGCGAAATGCTCCCGATTGAGATATATTTATTACAACGTCTGCAAAACCGTAATCGTCCACAAATCTCAATTGCAGAGTTATTGTTTCTCGGCTGCCGAACAATTCTCTAAACAACTCTTCAAAATAGTAGTAAGCGTCGATTTCCTTGCCCTGTGACTGTTCATAATAAGCAAAGATATCCGGACATTCTTCTGCATAACCGTGATTGCCGTATTTAAAAAACCAACCGGGCGTAATGTTTACGGTATACTGTGCTTTGCTACCGTTTGTTCGGTAATGCGTTGCATTGAAAAAATTGTACCCTAATTCCTCGACATAACCGTCCAAATGCCCTATATTGTGATTGGCAAGCACTTCTTCCCATTCGGGGCAATACAGAAATACTTTGTAATCCGTTGTCGGCAAAGCCGAAGCAACGGTATAAACCGAACTTGTATAACTGAGGTCGAAATACGCAATAGTATCGTTCTCACAACCGAAATCGAGGTAATCGAAGTCGTCATAACTGTTAAAAGCAATCGACGACAACTTATTGCGCTGCTTGTAATCCACCGTGCAGGTTGCTTTGACTGCATTGTTGGCGCGCGCCGCTGCAGTTAACACAATCTGCTCGCCGAACGGTTGCAGGCAAGTTACGGTAGCCGTCAATGCTCCGTCGGTTGTTTGCGTTACCGTTACGTAGTCCGTTACCGTTTTGCCGGTTGCCCACGTCGACGTCGGATTTTTCCAAGCGACGGAATAGTCGACTTTACTGTACGCAGTCTGCGCTATTACCGTTACGCTGCTATCCGCAACGGCGGAAACGCCGGCAGTATTTGCCGACGTCTTAAACGTCATTGCTTTGGGCATATAATGCACCTTGCCGCTTGCAAGGTCGTTGCCTTCTTCGTCTACCGCCGGAGCGTCTGCCGGCTTTTCCTGTCCGCAGCGAGTACATACGCCTGCGTCGTCGTAGTCGTGTCCGAACAGGCAGTAACGGTTAAAATCCGTAAATCCGTTTGTCAGCGCAGCAAACACTATTAGCGCCGCCATAAGTATTGCAATCCCCACGTAGGACGCAACTCTGCTTTTTCTTCTCATTGTAAACTCCTTGCCCGCAAATTACGGGCTATATACAAACGCCTGTCTGGCGATTGTTTAATATTTTGTGACGTTGCCGCCCGCTCAGAACGGCAGCGTAAAGACAATTTCACAGCATACAGAGATTTTGCCCGCACCGTATCGATACCGCCCGCTCCCAATTTCTCTATATCTCCAAATCTTCGAGATTAGTAAACAGCAAATCCAACTTCTCTTGCGTGTACTCGTGCTGTTCGTAAGTATGCTGTCTGCGCGGTTCGGGTTCTGTGCGCCGAAGCGCCCAATCTCTCAACGTAGCAACGTCGTCGCTAAACCGCTTTCGCTTCCGCGACTTTTTGTACGCGGATAACTGCTCTACGAGGCTATCGAGTAAATCGCCGCCGAAATCCTTTCTCAACAGCGCCAAATCTTCGGCGCTTGCTATTACGTTTCGGTAACTTCCCCATACGGCAGTCGAACTCTTACCGCCTTGTTCGGCTAAACTTTCCGCTTTGCCCCCTTGTAAGGGGGTTTGGGGGTTTATTTCTCTTATATTGCTATTAGATTTATTATTTTTAACAGGGATATTATCTATATACTTAGGTGGCAGATTTTTGCCACTTTGCGCGGCAGATTTTTGCCGCTTTTCCGGTAAAAAAATAACGGTTTGCGGCAGATTTTTGCCACTTTTTTGCGCCGTTTGTTTTTCTTTTACCTTGTAAAATCTTTGACGCATTTCTTCAAGAACAATTACGCGCCGACTTTTGCCGTCGGGGCAAACTGCACGGCTTCGGAATATGTACCCTTTGTTTTCCAACGTCAATATCCAAGCCCTTACCGTGCGTTCCTTTTGGTCAAACCGCTCGGCAAGATATTCGTTCGACGCATAGCAAAACCCTTCCTTTTCCATAAGCCCGCGTATCGAGCCGTAAAAAAACTTGACGGCATACGACAAGTCGGGGTCGTGTGCGACGTTGCCCGTTATTACGATGTCAAATGATTGTTGTTTGGTAATTTTCCCCATTGTTTGCCCTTGTGTTTTCCTGTGATGTTATTGCTTCGATGCCTGGGCGACGTCGAGCAAATTTCACTCTATACAGTGATTTTACTCGTACGTATCGATACCGTTTGCGTGCGTACTTCACTGATTGCCTAAGTATCTGAGCACGTTGTCTAACACCGTTTTGCCGCCTTTACTCGGCAACGTAAAATAGTCTACGTAATCCAATTCACCCCTGTCGTATATGTCCGATACAAACAGCAGCGTTTCTTGCAGACAAGCGACTCCGCCTATATACTGCTTTTCAAACAGTCTGCCGTACTCGTCCGTATACACAGTGTTGCCCTGCTTGTCTACCGCCTCGAATACTCTTTGCGTCATTTTCTTAACTCCCTTGTGTTTTCCGCTATAAAGTCGTATACGTCTTTAAACGCGGCAAATGTCGCAAAAGATATTAGCGGCAAACCGCTTTTTCTTTCCGCATACAGCGTTACTTTGTAGTTGTTTACCGACAGTCTGGTGACGCACGCGCACCCTATTGCTTTGCGCGGCGTTTGCTTTGCGACTTTGAGAGTGTAACGGCTGTTGTCGTAATACGACTTTTCCAGCGTTACGGCGGGGTCGGGTTCGGGCGGATTGTCGTACCATATTAGGACTACGTTTTCTTCGGACGCCTTGAACTCCGTACTGTATGTTCTTAACCCTGCAAATTTATTTACGTCTATTTTCATTCCTTAATCTCCTTTGCTATTCTGTTATCCTTAAGCGTTTCGTCCTCTATCGGCTTGTTTACAAACCACTGACAGTTTTTGTGCTTGTCGGTACATCTGACGGGACACTTTATTGTGCAAAAGTTGCAACAGTAATTACGCCTGCCGCAAGTGTTTTTAAGCGTGCATTGCATTGTGTGTTTCCTCCTGTTTGTTTTTCCGCCTCCGCAATTATTATTGCGCGAGATACGGCGGCAAGGAGGCTAAGCCGCCGTATATGGAAATGTCTTTCGACACTCTCGCCTGTGAATTTTGTTGCTTCGATTCCCGGCTGCGCGGAGCAAATTTCACTCTATACAGTGATTTTACTCGTACGTATCGATACCGTACGCAAAAAACTTCACTGTCAGCCGCAACTGTCGGCAACGTCGCGGTTTTAGATATTCTTTTACAAATTCTGCTTTGCGTTGTTTCTCGTTCATTTACTCTTTCTCCTTTTGCCTCGCAAGCCCGTTTTCCAAGCGTGCAAGAGATTTTCCGAGTACGTTGCCCACTCCAACTGCGACGCGCGGCAATCGTGCTTTTTGCCGTGTATGTGGTTTACTACCTTTTTGCCCTCGGGGTTCGGAATGAATGCCACCGCCACTAAAATGTGCAGACGCAAATTCTTGCCGTCTACTTTGACTCTCAAATACCCTTTGCCGTCGTCAAACGGCGTTAGCAGTTTCTCTGTCCGCTTATTGACGACTTTACCCATATTGCTTACTTCGTAATCCGTATGCTCGGCAACGGATTTCCAGCGCTCTTTCGGCATTGCTCGATTACTCTCCCTGTGAATTTTTGTTGCTTCGCTTCCGGCTGCGCGAAGCAAATTTCACTGTATACAGTGATTTCCGCGCGCGCAGCCGCGCTCATCGGCGCAACCAATGCGTGCCTGCTTCACACGTGACGCGGTCTGCCGCGCTTGCGCTTTTGCGGCGCAAAGCGTTCCAATACTTCTTCGTCGGATAAATACTCTTTGTGGTATTTGCCGTCGTCCCACAGACGGTAACGGAATATGCTTGCGCTTGCCGGCAATTGCTTCCGCTTATTCTGCCTCAACATCTCTTTTGCGGCGGTTGCGCCTTTTGCCGGCTTACGCCGCAAAGTCAATGCGTCGAATATTTCCGACAGCGGCAAGTCTTTATGCTTTACCACCTCGGCGAACGGCTGCACCGCCCGTTCGAGGAAATTCTCCGACAACCGCTTGCGCGCTTCCCCTTTCTTGATTATGTTGATGTTCATAGTATTCCCCCCTCACACACGTTTTGCGTGTATTATAATACACGCTTTCCGTGTATGTCAAGACATTTACACGTTTTTCGTGTATAATTGATATATGAATACATTAACTTTCGGCAATAATCTCAGACTTGCTCTAACTACACAGAACAAAACCCAAAAGCAACTTGCTACTTATTTAGGGACATCACAACAAACAATTAGTCGTTGGTTGCAGGGTATCAATGAGCCCAGTCTTGCTACATTGCTTCAAATATGCGAATTTCTAAATGAAACTCCTAATACTCTGCTTGGGTATTCCGATATTTGAAGGTAAATTATGATTACAATTGATAACATTAGAATTTGCAAATCTTTGCAAAGTCCTTGATGTAGACGCAAACGACATTCTTTGCATTGGCAACTAAATTTGCGATTTATTTATATCGATACTTGACAGTTTTTAGCCTCTGTGCTAATATTTCTTTAAATAACGGCGACTTTATACAAGCAAAGTTTTTGTTTTGAGTTTGGCAAAACCTTTGAAAGTCACGGCTGATGTTCTTATGAGCGTTTGGCACTACCCGTTATTTTTTTGTTATCTTACGCTTTTTTTCGATATACTTCTGTTTTGCTTTTTCTCCGACTTCATTTGCTTTATTGAAGTCTTTGAGTGTCATTTTTCCTTTACGCGCATTTGAATATTCTTCTTTGGGTGCTACCGTTCCTTGACGCCGCATATACGAAGTTTTGCCGTCGCTTAAAGGACTTTGTTCCAAAAGATAATTTGTACCGCCACTATTTGCGCCTTTTTTCTTCTTTACGGTAACGTCAACAGATTTCGATTTATTTGCTTTACCTGCTTTTTTCATCTCACTCCACCTCGAACAATTGCATTACTTCCTCAAAAGTCAGCCCGCAATCTTTCGCGAAGCGTTTGAGCGTGTAGACATTAGGCTCGGCTTTCGTATAAAGCCATTTGCTTATTGTGGCATTGGAAACGCCGATTAAAGTTGCAAACTCGCTTTTCTGCATTTGCATTTTGCTTTTTATAAACTTGTCTAACTTCTTTCTTACAATTTTTTGCATTGTTGTACCCTGCGTGGTCTATTATTGTAGACTATAATAGTCTAAATTTCTGGACTTGTCAATAAAATAGTCTAAATTTCTGGTATAATATTGGAAAAATGAGTGAGGTTCAGCCTTATGTTTGCAAATAGACTTTCAAAAGTGCTTAGTGATTACAAAATTTCAATGTACAAATTATCAAAAGAACTTAAACTAAACAAACAAACCGTTATAAATTGGTGTACGGGTATTTATGAGCCGAAAGCCTCGCAAATTGCAATAATATGCCGATATTTAGATGTTTCCGCTGATTATCTTCTTGGACTTACCGATTAGTTAGGCAAACTCGCTTTTTTGCATTTGCATTTTGCTTTTTATAAACTTGTCTAACTTCTTTCTTACGATTTTTTGCATTGTTGTACCCTGCGTGATTTACATAATCTTTACATAACTACGATTTAGCCGTAATTATACATAATAATACTACGGCAATATCGTAAAGTCAATACAAAATTACGATTTTGTCGTATAATTTTAAACAAAATGAGGTGAAATATGGTAAAAATCAGAGAATTAAGAAAAGAAAAAGGACTGACACAACAAGAATTAGCAAAAAAAATAAATGTATCCTTACAAACTATCAGTGGATATGAAACAGGATATGCACAACCCCCAATTGATATTTTAATCAAAATTGCACAAGAATTTCATACTTCCACAGACTACTTGCTCGGATTAACAGACGATGACATTAGAGGCGGTTTTACAGCGTTTAACAATCTTTCGGCGGGCGAACAAGAATTAGTTATGCTGTACAAGGAAATCGGCTTAAAACTCGGCGCAGAGGCGCAAAACGGTTTACTGACTTACGCAAGATACATTGCAAGCAATAAAAAATAATATCTTTACAAATTCTTTACATTACAGATACAATTTG
>JAMPHX010000063.1 GCA_023663205.1 Corallococcus sp.
AAAATACCTTGTGACGTATTTGTCCGAAGATAACTCTTTGAGCAGTTCCACCGTTTGGTTGAGTTCGTTTCGGAGAAGCAACTCGTAATCGTTGGGATTCTCCAACGCAATGCCTCCGCCGAAACCGCTTTCCGCAAGCGTCTTGACTGCTTCCGTCATGTCGCGCGACTCCGCTATGCGCGCAAACTTGTCCGCGCCGAAAAGTTTGGTGGAAAGCACCGCCACTCTGCCGTTGGCGTAATAGGTATCCACGCTCATTTGTCATCTCCGAAAAGAATACTTGCAACAACAGACTCGGTATCGTTGCGTACTTCGCTTATCAGCGCTTCTACCGTCAAATCCTTGTCGTATCCGTCGCCTTCCAAGACAAGTCCGCCCGCCGAGTTGAGTTTGCAACTCGACAAAGTAAGTTTTTTTCCGAAACCGTCCAAAAACTTTTGGGTGACTATTTTTGCGTCTTTTTCCGAAACCGCAACCTTTTCGCCCGTTTCGGCGTTTTGCTCGATTAGTTTCTTCAAAAAGTCGCGGTATTTTGCTTCGCTAAGCGCGCCCACCTTGGCAATTGCCTCTGTGTAACAAGTTTCGATAAGACGCTGCTTTTGCGCAAGTTTGTACTTACGCGCATCAAGTTTGGCATTTGCCGACTTGGTGCGGTTAAGTTCGCTTTTGACAGCGGAAATACGCTCGTCGAGCGCATGCGTTTCGGCAGCGATTTTATCTTCTGCTTTTGCTATTATCGCGTCGGCGCGCTGCTGTGCGTTAGCGGAAATTTCCTGACACTTTTCTTCGGCGTCTTCCATTATCCGAGCAATAATTTTACTTTTACCTTCCATTTTGTTTGCACCTAAATTAAGCAGCCAAGTTGGACAAAATCATTATGGATGCAACAAGTCCCAAAATTGCGTAGAACTCTATCATAGCGGGGTAAAGGAATGCTTTACCGGAGATTTCGGGCTTTTTGCCTACTGCCATAATAGTTGTTGCGCTGGTCTTGCCTTGGAGGATTGCAGAGAACAATCCCAAAATTGCCATGGGCATTACCGCGCCGAACACGCTCCAACCCTGCGACAATGCTACTGCAGCCTGTTCCGCAGTAGTAGCGGCAGTCGGCGCTGCGGGCAGCACGTTCATAAACAAACCGATAAGGGTAATTGCAAATCCGTACAAACCCTGTGTTGCGGGAAGCAACGTAAGCAATGTGATTTTACTGGCTTTGGAAGGGTCTTCCGCCAATACGCCCGCAGATGCGGAACCGGTAAATTTAAGTCCGAATGCGGAGCCTACGCCGCAGGTTATGGCGCAGATAGCCAAACCGATAATTGCAATTGTCAAACCACTCATTTTTTATTTTCCTCCGAAAATTTTTATTGTCTTTATTTATATAAAGTTTCGCAGTAACTCTGCAAAACCGAAAAGCCTTGTGCGTTACTTTGATATTTAGTCCTTGATATATACGTACTTTGTGTCGCTTCCGAACGGTACAAACAATCTGCCGTCGCCCTCGTAGAACTTGCCGAAGAATTCGACGTATTGCAGTCTGCCGTTGTGAATGTAGATACTCAATAGTCCCATTGCAAGGTTAAACAGGTGGAACACTACCATTATTACTGCGCCCATCACCGTACCTATCACTCCGCCTGCAACCATACCGGCAAGCATATTGACAACCGTACCTATAAGCGCAGACGACAGCATAAGCCCGAATACGCGGATGTAACTCATTACGTCGCCGAAGTAGTTGATAAGTCCGTATAGTCCGGAAAATCCGCCTATGATTTTGCCGAAAATGCCCTTTTTGCGACGGCCGCCCGTCAGCAGTACAACTGCCAAGGCAAATATTACCATGTACAGTCCTATGTCGCCGACAATTTGCGGCAAACGGAACGACCACTTGGGATAAGCCATCATATCCATACCTGCGTTGAACACCGCAAGTATAAGTCCGGCAAAGAAAATTTCCCAAACAAAGGCGTCCAAAACAGCGCCCCAGTAATCCTTGCGCTTTGCAAGTTTGTACACGTTGCAGCCGATACCTGCCATAATGTGTATGATACCCAAAAACAAACTGAGTACCATTGTTACCATTGGCGACTCCGACGACCCCGGAAGCAACGGCAGCAATCCGTTGGCATCACCGAACCAACCGCCTTCGCCGAACATAGCAAACGAAAAGAAACTGCCGTACATCAAGCCTATTACCGTAGCCGATATTCCGCAAAAACCGAACAGCGACATTAACTTGCGCACGCCGTTATTTTGTTTGAGCCCAAACTTTGCAAAAAGTCCGACAAGCATAAGCAATATACCGTAACCGACGTCCGCCACCATCATTCCGAAAATGATAAAGTAAAACAGCGACATTACGGGGTTGGGGTCTATTTCGCGGTAATGCGGAGATGAATAGTTGTTTGTTACGGTTTCAAACTTACTTACTATCTTGTTGTTTTTGTTTAGAGTAGGTACGTTGTCGTCGTCTTGCTCGACATCGGTAAAATACGGCACGGTACATTCCGAAACCGAATATATTGCGTCGCGCACCTTTTCAACGTCGTCCGCGGGGCAATACGCTTCCAATATAAACGTACTGTCGGTATTTTCCAATCCGCTGACCGCAACGAGTTTTTTGCGTTTGAAATCAAAGTAATCGACAAGCGACTGCAAGTCGGGAATAACCGCCGCATATTCCGTAATACCGACGCCCGTTTCCTTAATTGCGTTTTGCAGCGCTTGTTTGCTGCTTTGCAAGTCGTTTAGTCGGACGGAAGCAAGTACGTCGCACTCCACGCTGCTTTTGACGTATCCGCAAGAAGCAACTGCCTCGAAAAACCCTTTTTCGTCCGCGTGCACCGCAACTGCCACCAATGAGTCCTGTCTGTAACTGCCGACCGTTTCGACTTCCGCCATTTCAAACGACTCGGCGATTTCCGTAAACTGCGCAAGGTTGGACGACGGGACTATGCCAAGTTCCACAATTACGCTGTCGGTACTTTTGTACCAATCGGTCGGATGAGGCAAATCCTTGTACAAACTGTACTTTTCTATTTCGCTTTCCGTTTTGGAAAGTTTGACGTTAAGTTCCGTCTTTCTGTCGGCAAGAGATTTTACCTCGTCAACCTTTTGCAAAAGTTCTGCTTCGCGCGCATCCATCGAAAGCAGACCGTCAAACGTCATCTCCGTCTTGGGGCGGATAAAACTGTTTTTGGGAATTTCCGCTTTGATGTAATCCTTCGACTTTTTGTACAAGGTGTTGTAGGCTGCAACTTCGTCGGTGATATACTTGACGCAATCTTCCACGGAAGAAATGAGCGCAGTCAAACGCTCTTGACTTTCGGCATTGTCGTTAGATGTGCAATGGTCGATTTCCGCAGTGCGCGTAAGTTCCACCGCTCTGCTCTTTGCCAATGCGTCCAACAAGCCGTCCCTATCGCCCGACAGGGCAACAAGGGTAAGTTTTTTCATTTTTGCTATTGCCATATTACAACAACTTCTCCATTACCGCGTCTACCGCGGAAGATAAATTTGCACCGTACAGTTTGATTTCGTCGTCGGTTTGGGCGTTTAACGCGGCAAGTTCCGACGCGGCGCGCTGCGAAGATTGCAACTCGGCGTCGGCAAGCGCTTCCGTCCAACGCGCCTTGTTTTGCTCGGCAGCTTTGGCAAGTTTGCTCTCGGCAAGTTTTTCCGCCGCTTCCACGGCTTTTTCCGCCATTTGCTCGCTAAGCGCGATTTTGCGTTTGGCTTCGTCCTCGGCGTCCAAAATGGAATTTACAACTTCTTCTATCATTGTTTCTCCTTGTTACCGTTAAAGATTTTCTATTTCCGTTATTTTGTTTACTCTGTTTGAATGTCTGCCGCCCTCGAACTCCGTGGACAAAAACACGTCTACGATACTTAGCGCCGTTTGCATATCCAAATACTTTGCCCCCAACGCCAATGCGTTGGCGTCGTTGTGGCGGCGCGTCATTAGGGCAGAATCTTCGTTGCAGCACAGCGCGCACCTGACGCCCTTTACTTTGTTTGCCGTCATACTGACGCCTATGCCCGTTGTGCAAACGACTATTGCAAAGTCGCATTCGCCGTCGGCAACGGACTTTGCCGCTTTGTACGCAAAATCGGGGTAATCGCAACTTTCCTGCGAATAAGTGCCGAAATCCGCAGTTTGTATTCCCTTTTCCTGTAAATGCGACTTGACGGCTTCTTTGAGATAATAACCGCCGTGGTCGCTTGCAATTGCTATTTTCATATATACTCCTACAAGATACGATGCGCCGCCGACTTTGTCAAGCGGTTGAGTATTCCTATGGAAATTTCGCTTGCGCCGACGTAACTTGCTATTATTACGTCATAACGCTTTTCCAACGTACGCAAAGCCGAAAATATATTTTGCGCAACTTCTCTGTCGGTTTTACCCAACGGATAGGTATTTTTGCCCAAATAGTCCTCCGTGTTTTGCACTAACAAAACTGGGGTTTTGCCTTGCGATACGCACTGTTCGTAAAATGCTTTGAGTTTGCCCTTGTCGCCGTCGACGTTGAGATACATATCGCACGATGGCGCATAATGTTTGTATTTGACCCCCGGTGAGTTTACCTTATCTTTGGGGTCGGTAATTACGGTGACCTTTTTGTTGAGCACGGCGGAAATTTGGCGCGGCGTCACTATGCCCGGACGCAGTATGCGCGGTTCTTCCGTCAAATCGAGCACGGTGGACTCTATGCCGACGTTGCACGGTTCTCCCTGCAAAATCGCTTCTATCTTGCCGTCCATATCTTCCGCAACCGTCTGCCACGTCGTGGGACTCGGGCGGGTTGACGTATTTGCGCTGGGCGCGGCAACCGGCACGTTGCAGTATTTCAAAAACGTCCTTGCCTGCAAAGACTCGGGCATACGCACCGCAACGGTTTGAAGCCCTGCCGTCACGCTGTCGGGTATTACGTCCTTTTTGGGAAGCACCACCGTAAGGCTGCACGGCATAAAAGCGTCTATTACTTTGCGGGCGTCGTCGGAAATTTCCGACGCTATTTCCGCCAATTGGCAAACATCGTATATGTGCACGATAAGCGGATTGTCGCTCGGTCTGCCCTTTGCCTCGAACACCTTGGAAACCGCCTCGCCGTCAAGCGCGTTGACGCCCAATCCGTAAACCGTTTCGGTAGGAAATGCAACCAATCCGCCGCTGCGTATTATTTTACCTGCGCAAGTCAAATCCGCATCGTTAAATTGCAATTTAAGCGTTTTCATTATTCCTCAGGCAATGCGACCTCATTATATTTTTATTATTGTATCACAAAGTCGACCTCTTGTAAATGGTTAAAAAGAAATTGCAAAGTAATTTTCTCGTAAATTGCCAAAGCGCGCCTTCCAAACAAAAAATATTTGCTAGGCAGAATATTATAATTGACAAAGCGTGACGAATTTGCTAAATTTATTCCCGTAATTTAACCGCATAAGGAGGCGGAAACAATATGGATTATCAAGGAACGATTTCGCGCGGAATACGCGCCCCCATCATCAAAAAAGGCGACGACCTTGCAAAAATCGTAGCAGACTGCGTCGTAAACGCCGCACAAAACGGAGGATTTGCGCTTAACGACAAAGACGTTGTTGCTGTTACCGAAGCGGTAGTTGCGCGTTCGCAAGGCAACTACGCCACCACCGCGCATATCGCCAAAGATATCAAAACAAAGTTCGGCGACAATACCGTGGGACTTATTATGCCGATATTTTCGCGCAATAGGTTTTCGATGATACTTAAAGGCATTGCGGAAGGCGCAAAAAAACTTGTAATTCAACTGACTTACCCGTCGGACGAAGTAGGCAACAGTTTGGTTTCCGCAGCCGATATCATGGAAAAGAAAATCAACCCCTATTCCGACGTGTTTACGGCAGAAGAGTTTCACAAAATTTTCCCCGATACAAAACACCGTTTTACGGGAGTGGATTACATCGATTACTACCAACAGGCGGGCGGCAACTGCGAAATTATACTTGCAAATAATCCCGCCGAAATACTTAAACACACAAAATACGTAATAAACGCCGATATACATACGCGCAAAACGACAAAAAGTCAACTTCTTGCCGCCGGAGCAAAAAAGGTTGTTTCGTTGGACGAAATCCTGTGCGAACCCGTAGACGGCAGCGGTTACAACCGACAGTTCGGCGTGCTGGGTTCCAACCTTGCGACAAACGACAGCGTAAAACTGTTCCCGCGCGACTGCGACAAGTTCGTAAAAGATTTGCAGGTGCTTCTAATGCAAAAGACAGGCAAAAAATTGGAATGTATGGTTTACGGTGACGGCGCGTTCAAAGACCCCGTAGGCGGCATTTGGGAACTTGCCGACCCCGTATGTTCCCCTGCATTTACCGACGGACTTAACGGAAAGCCTAACGAAATCAAACTCAAATACGTTGCCGACAACGAAATCGCCGACCTTACCGGCGACGAGGCAATAAGCGCAATGAAGGAAATTATTCGCCAAAAGGAAAGCAATCTTGTGGGCAGCATAAAGAGTCAAGGCACCACTCCGCGTCAAATTACCGACCTACTTGGCAGCCTTGCCGACCTTACAAGCGGCAGCGGCGACAAAGGCACGCCCATTGTATTGATACAAAACTACTTCAAAAACTACGCCGACTGATACAGCCGTTGCAAAATTGCGCGATAACTCAACCGCTTTGTCTACACAAATCGGTAAATTTGCGTAACTGACACAGCATGCGCGCATAGATTTGATTGCACGCCATAACATTTTGCCGTTTTACGGAATTTGAGTATATAAGTGCGCGTACAAACAACCTAATATCTTGAAAATATAACAAATCGGACGTCCAACGGTTCTGACGTTATGCCGTATGACGTTGCCGCAAAAATTTGTTTTTTTATGTACAATGCAACATTCAAACAAAATACTCGCCGCAATCTGCAGCCTGTCTGCGCTTGCGGACTGAGGCTGCACGGTTGCAATTACAAAAAAAACGCGCTGCTTGAAACGTAAATGTTTACCGACAAACGGCGGCGACACTACTGCAACAGCACAAAAAATCCGCGATAGATTTGTAGTCGCGGATTTTGCATTGTTTAAAATCGGAATGGCGAGTAAAATGCGGCGTTTACACCGTTTCTTTGTACTGCAACAATGCCGTCGCAAGTTGGTCGGGACAAGATGTAGGTCTGCCGTTGCACGAAATACCTTTGAGTTTGCTTATTGCTTCGTCAACAGACATACCTTCCACCAATGCGCCTATACCCTGCAAGTTGCCGTTGCAACCGCCCAAAAATTTGACGCCGTGAATTTTGCCGTCCACCACATCGAAGCATATTTCCTTGGAACACGTACCGTGGGTTTTGTAAGTCATATCAATCTCCTTAAAAATTTTGCGTGTAATTGCAATCTCGGCAAACCGATAGCATTGTAAAAACGCGCATTTACGCAAGTGAAAACATAGCCTTACGAACCTGCCGAATTGCTGCCGCGCCGTGCGGTGTTACGCAAAACAGATATATTTATTTTACAGTATTGTAGCAGATACATAAAAAAAAGGCAACTCAATTGTTTCCGCACAAACGAATAATCGCTTGTTTCCGCCAACTGACAAAAAACACTTTGTTTCCTTACAATAACGGGGAAAAAACAAATTCGGTATACGCAAAAACATACGCAATACTTTTGAAAATTAAAAGGTTACGCATAATATAGGATATGTTTTACATTTTTGACATACAAGTCACAACGGCACAACTATTTTACGCTTGCGCAAGCGCGCTCGCTTTGGCGTATCTTGTAATTTTGCCTACTACAAGAGGCAAACTGCGCATTGTTCTAATGTTTGGCTCG
>JAMPHX010000064.1 GCA_023663205.1 Corallococcus sp.
CGGGGTGAATGCGTTCCCGGGTCTTGTACACACCGCCCGTCACGCCATGGGAGTCAGGAGTACCCGAAGCCGGTGACCTAACCGCAAGGAAGGAGCCGTCGAAGGTAAGACTGATGACTGGGGTGAAGTCGTAACAAGGTAGCCGTATCGGAAGGTGCGGCTGGATCACCTCCTTTAAAGGAGCAGGTCAGACCTGCAACTAAGTCGAACTGACGGAAGTCAGGAAAAAAGCAGACTGAAATTCAACTTACTATTCTTTGCAAGTAACTAATAAAGAGCAGGGGACAATCCGAGGGTTGTCCTTTTTTTATGCTGTCGAATACGGTTGCTGCGGCATATATACGACGCAGTGCGTACGCGCGGTATGCTTTTGTTCCTTGTACTGCTTGTTTTTATGGCAAACAGTATTTTGCAAATATTTACAGTTTAAATTTTGAATAGATAACCTATCCAATTACCTCTGCAAAAGTATATTTGTATTAAATTAGATTTAAAAGAAAATTAACATAAAAATATTTACATTAAGAAAACGTCATTTATGCGCACAAATATCTAATTTGCGATTTGCGCAATAATTTATAATGGCATATATAAGGGTCGTTAACGACGTTTAATCCCGTTTAACTACTGCTAACGACTCGCTATTACATCGTATCACGTGGCAAAATATTTATTTATGTAAAATTATATTCGTGTACGATATATTAGATTACGTTTTCAAGTTTGAAACGCTTGATTAAAAAGTAGATTTAAATGTTAGTGCATCATTATTTTTGATATAGATACTGCAATTACCATTTACATTTGTATTAGTAGACGCTTCATTTAAAACTAATCTAAATTACCAATGGTGATTTGATATTTGTACGATGGGAAATCAAAGGTTTTTATTGAACGGAATATTTACTTAAAGAATAGTTTAATTAACTGTACTACAAGAATATGGTCTCTCAACCGCGTTAAGTTTGGGAGTATTTTATTCCGTAAAATACTTGACATTTGAATTGTTGTTTGATAACATATGTTATATAACAAATGTTATTCAATCAGAGGTAAGTATGTCGGCACCTGTAAAAGTCAGTAAGAAAATGGTAATAGATGCAGCAATAGGAATAATACGTAACGGTGAAAAATTAAACGTGCGTAAAGTGGCGCACTATATCGGGTGTTCTACTCAACCCATATATTCATTGTTCGGGAGTATGGCAAATCTTGAAGAAGCAGTGTATTTTGAAATTCAATCGATTTACAGATACAAAGTAGAAGAATATGCTTCAACAAATAATTTTACAGGGTATAAATCTTACGGTATGGGATTGATTAAATTTGCTAATGAAGAAAGTGAGTTGTTTAAGTATTTGTATATGCAAAAGTCAAACGGACTGTTTGACATAAGTCAAGATATCAACTATGAACCGATTATAGCAGAAATAAGTGCACATTATGATATTTCAAGAGATTTAGCAAAGAAATTTCATATGGATATGGCAATTTATTCATATGGACTGGCTGTTATCCAAAGTCTTGGAGGAAATATTAGCGATGAAGAAGTGTCCGAAAGGCTTACATCCGAGTTTGACGCCCTGTATCGGTTTTATCTGTGGGGGGGGAAGTGACTTTAGATTGAAATTTTGTCTAATACTTAAAAGAATTAGGCGTATTATGAGCAGATTTGCTGCCGGTCGTATTTTAAATCGTCCGTATTTTGCGTTGAATATGTAAGTGTTAAGAAAATTTTGCAGTTTTAGTATTAACTATGCAAAATTTTGTTGGCTATTTAAGTAAGCATTTTGAATAAGGTCAAATTAGTATGATAGGCTTTATTTTAATAAAAAATAAATTATTAACATCAAAGGTAACTTTAAATGGAGAAAGTAATTGAAATAAAAAATTTAAAAAAATACTTTAAAGATGTAAAAGCCGTAGACGACATATCTTTTGAAGTCAGAAGAGGCGAGTTGTTTGCTTTTTTAGGTTTAAACGGCGCGGGAAAAAGCACGACAATCAATATTATTTGCAATCTGTTGGAGAATGATTCCGGCGAAGTATATGTCGAAGGATTGTCGGCAGACAGTAATATGAATGTAATTAAATCCAAAATCGGCGTTGTATTTCAGCATACCGTACTCGATGATAAATTGACGGTTTACGACAATTTGCGTTACAGGGCTCGCTTATACGGTATGAGCGACAAACAGTTTGCAAGTAGTTTTGATTACCTTGCCGAGCAACTTGAATTTAAAGATTTATCCCGTCGTCCTTTCGATAAACTGTCCGGCGGACAAAAGCGTCGTGTGGATATTGCTCGTGCTCTTATACATAATCCCAACATATTGATTTTAGATGAGCCTACTACAGGCTTAGACCCTCAAACAAGAATATTGGTATGGAATTTAGTAAACAAATTGCGTAAAGAACGTAATCTTACTGTTATGCTCACAACGCATTATATGGAAGAATCCGCAGATGCAGATTACGTAGTAATAATGGACAGCGGCAAAATTGTCGCAGGAGATACTCCTGTCGGGCTTAAAAATAAATATGCAAACGACTTTGTCCGTATTTATGAGTACGACGAGAAACTTTTAAAAGTCTTACAGCAATCGGATTTAAAGTATACTGTTGAAATCGGTTTTGTAGCAGTCGAAGTAAAAAACATACTTCAAGCCAAAGAGTTTATAATTGAAAATAAAGAGTTGATATTTGACTTTGAAGTATTAAAAGGTAAAATGGACAATGTATTTCTCAATGTTACAGGCAAGGCGTTGAAGGAGTATTGATTATGAAAAAAGTGTTTGGACAAATGCGAGTGCTTATCGAGCGGAATATAAAATTGTATTTTAAGGAGAAGATGACGTTTTTTTTATCGCTACTTTCGCCTTTGATACTGTTAGTATTGTTTTTGACGTTTTTGCGGAATGTTTACGAATCGTCGCTAATTCAGAGTTTGCCTCAGGGATTTTCTGTAAGCGACAATTTACTCAACGCATTTACCGGAGGATTTTTGTTTTCCTCGGTGTTGGCGGTTTCTTGCGTATCGGTATCGTTCTGTTCTAACAGACTTGTAGACGACAAAATAAAAAACGTAATATCGGATTTTTCGATGACGCCTATCAGCAAATCGTTATTGCAAACCAGTTATGTTATTTCCAATTTTTTGACAACATTGCTTGTGTGCGGCGTGATACTTGTAATAGGTATAATATATTTGGCGATAGTCGGTTGGTATCTATCTTTTGCCGATATAATTCTGATACTGTTGGATGTAGTGCTAACTATATTATTCGGTACGATACTTATGTCAATAATTAGTTTGTTTATGTCAAGCGCAAGCGCGCAAGGGGCTGTATGTACATTGGTGTCCTCCATGTACGGCTTTTTGTGTGGGGCATATATGCCTATTGCTACAATGGGAGAAGGAATAAAGGCAGTTGTTTCATTTATTCCGGGAACATACGGTACGGTGTTGTTCCGAAAATGTTTTATGAATGGCGTGTTAGATAGTTTGTCGAATGATTTGCCGTCGGAAGCGGTAGGTGAAATTGCAAAAGCGTTTGATGTTTCTTTTGATTTCTTTGGCACGGATGTTTCTGAAATCGGCGCAATATTGGTAATGTTGTTTACAGTTTTAGTATTGCTTGGGGTTCTGATACTTCTTGTAAATTTAAAGACAAGACGCCATAAAATCAAAAAGAATAAATGATTGCATACAAAACGGACTTGAATATTTCAAGTCCGTTTTTCTTCGAAACAATTGTAGGTATTTATTTTACCGAAAAATGCGGGTTAATTTTGCTGTATCTCGGCAATCCGTTTTCGTACAGAATCTCGTTTTCGCCTTGTATAAGAGGATTGACATAATCGATAAACGCGTCTGTAACAAAATCGCCTTCTTCGTTGATGAAGTAGTCGGGCATATGTTTTACTGCATTTGCTATACCGTCAAGGTCTGCGGTTGTTATTTCGAGTTCATACGGGTTATTACTCAATCTGTTAAATACTACCATTCTGTTAGTTAATCCGTTCACAGCGGTTTGTACGGCTTTTGCACCTGCAAGATATGCCTCATCTGTGTCGGTTTTGCTTGTCAAGTGTCCCGCGCAACGCTGTGACAGACTCAATTCTACGGCTCTTGTTTTTATTCCGTAAGCGTTTGTCAAGCGTATTGCCAAAAAGTTGGCTGCTCCGCCCAGTTGCAAGTGGTGGAAACTATCTGCGGCATTATTCAGCGCAAGTGCGCTTATGTACCAACCGTCGCTGTTTCGTATACCTTCGGATAGCGCAACAAGGCAATGTCCGCGTTCTTCCAATACTTGATTACATTTTTTAGCAAAAGCGTCTATATCAAAATTTCGTTCAGGTAAATAAATCAAGTCGGGTCCTGCGCCGTGTTTTGTGGCAAGCGCACTTGATGCCGTAAGCCAACCCGCGTCGCGTCCCATTATTTCCACAATGGTAACTCTGCCTTTTTGATAGACAGCGGTGTCGAGGGCAATTTCGTGACAAGTGGTGGCTACGTATTTTGCAGCAGAAGCAAATCCGGGACAATGGTCTGTGGAAAGCAAATCGTTATCTATTGTCTTAGGCACACCTATTACATGACATTCGTAGTTGTGTTCGAGCATAAATTTTGCAATTTTGTTGCAAGTATCCATGCTGTCATTGCCGCCGTTGTAGATAAAAAATCTTACATTGTATTTTTTAAAAACTTCAAGCAGACGTTGATACTCGTAGCCGTTGCTTTCGATAGAAGGCAGTTTGTGTCTGCAACTGCCAAACGCAGATGCCGGTGTAAAGCGTAACAAGTCTATTTCCTTCGATGCAACTTTGTTTATGTCAATAAAATCCTCATTTAGGACTCCGTCAATACCGTATTTTGCGGCATAAATATTTGTAATACAATCGTGCTTTTGCGCCTCTTGAAATACTCCGCACGCGCTTGCGTTTATTACGGCTGTCGGTCCTCCCGATTGAGCAAAAATCAATGCTCCTTTTAGCATTTAATATTCTCCTTTTATGTTTATTGGGCGGCAGTAACTTTTCCGGTTTGCCGCAACTATCGTATAATTAGTATATCATAAAAAAACAGCACATTCAATACATAAATCGGATATTTTGTAAAGATTGTATAATTTTACAGTTTCATCATACAGTGCTGAAATTAAATATATTGTGGAAATAAAACAAAAATTACAATAGGAATATGCAAATAACCTAATGTAATTTCATTTTTATTGTATATTTTAGTTTAAAATTTAGTTTATTTTATATGTGTAATTCGTTTGCAGTCTAACTTTTTGTGATTTTAGAAATGACTGTATCGGTATTATATAATCCGCTTCGGTTTATTCTTTTCAGTTTGTAAAGACATTGTCTATCGCCTTTACGTATTTTATTGACGCCTTCGTTACAAGTAAAAGTAACTCTGAACCCCATTTGTTTTAATACATTTTCGGTAGTTTGATTGTATTTGCCAAACGGATAAGCAAGCGCAATGCAACGATTATGGGTGTATTCAAAGATTATGCTTTGCAATTTTCCTATGTCGTTTTTGAGTGCGGAAACATATTGTTTTTCTGTTTCGTCGCTTCTTTTAGCCATTCCGAATCGGGGCTTATAGTTGTGCATATTGTAGGAGTGGTTGCCTATTTCCATAACATTTCCTCGGGATAATTCTGCGACTTCATCCCATGTAACATGCGAGTAATTGGGGTTGTCTTTATCTCCCGAGGTTGTAGTATAATCTGAAAACTTTCCTATTATATTCAGTACGGCACAAAATCCGTATTTTTCAAGAATGGGCAAAGCGTAATACAAGTTGTTGTAATGCCCGTCGTCAAAAGTTAGCATTATCGGCTTTGGAGGTAATGTTCCGGAGCCGTCAACGTAATCGACAAGTTGTTTGACGGTAATCGATTGATAACCCAAAGATATAAGTTGCTGCAAGTCTTGTTCTATTTGATTAGGCGAAACAATATAGGTTCCCGTTTTGCTTTTAAGTACGCTGTGATACATCAAAATGGGTAAAGCAATTTCTTTGTTAGTAGTATCGGCAAAAACGGCAGTACAGGCGTATGCTGACATCATAAATATACAAATAAATATTAAGCCCAAAGTTACCGATTTTGTTTTCATATTGTAAGTATGAGTAGTTGTATTTATTTTATAAAGCAAAACTTATACAAAGTAATAAAAATATTGAAAATGTCTCTAAAATAATTGACAAATAGAGTATATAGGTGATATTATATACAAGCATTTAGCGACGTATGGGGGTGTAGCTCAGATGGGAGAGCACCTGCCTTGCAAGCAGGGGGTCAGCGGTTCGATCCCGCTCATCTCCACCAATATATAGGATTGTAGCTCAGTCGGTTAGAGCACCACCCTGATAAGGTGGGGGTCGGTGGTTCGAGTCCACTCAATCCTACCAAATCGACGGATATTTTAGGAAAATTCAACCAAAATATCCGTCTTTTTCTTTGCATTTTGGTAATTTTTAGGAAAACTTAACCACAATAGTTTTACAAGTTAGTGTTTTGGGGGTAAAAACGGGGGTATTTTCTTTACCACTCCAATTTTTTTGCTTCTTCAATCAGAAACTCGTCGGGCAAGTCCGTATAAGTTTCATTCAGCACCCCGCTTGAATGTCCTACCATTTCGTCGCGAGCGCTTGGTGCAACTCCGAACATCTCGCAACGCGTATAAAACGTCGTTCGCAAGTCGTACAATAGATGATTGGGCAAGATTTCTTTGAATTTTTCTCGTATCGTTTCGTAATTAGCCCATTCAATCTTGTCGGCGTTCTCCAAATATGGTTTCAACATTTTCAGTATAGGTATACGTTTATATGCAATTTCGCCGTTTTTTCGCTTGCTGTTACGGGCAATTATCATTTGTCCGTCTATTTGCACGCTTTTGTATTCGTTGGGACGCAAGCCCGTATACAACGCGATTGCAAACATTGTTTCAAACTTAGTACCGGCAACAGAGGACAACAGTATTTTTTCTTCGGCTATTGTCAATGCTTTGCCGTGTTTGCGCTTGTGCTTTTTGTGGTAGACCATTTCGGCAGGATTAAATGCTATTAGGTTAAATTTTACCGCCGCTTTCAGTATCTGATTAAACAGACTGAATATACTTTCTGCCGTACGGAATTTCTGAGCGGCGGTGTAGCCGTCTAATACGTCCTGAATGTCCTTTGCATTTATTGCTTTGATAGGTGTTTTACCTATCTTCGGCAGTATCACAGTTTCGTAAAGTCTGACGTTTTTCTCAAAGTTGAATTCGTTTACGTTGCGTTTGTGGAAGTTGTCAAACCAAAAGCGCGCAAATCCGTCAAACGACGTCGGAACTTTGCCTTGGGACTGTTCGCCCCTGTCTGCCTGTCTAAGTTTTTCAATAAATTTCTTTTTTGCTTCTTCCAATGTTTTAGCGGAAGCCGTTATGTTGTAACCGTTTCTGCGATAGCGAATTTCGTAACTGCAACGGTAACGCTCGTCGCAGCGTTTGCGCACGTGAGCCGAGCAGCCGTCAATTCGAAATTCTTTTCTGAATTTTGTTGGCATTTTTGAAATCTCCTTTTTAGTAAATTTCAAAAACCCGCAACAAACCGTTTTTTGTTCGCCTTCCGACAGTTCGCTGTTCAGAGCGGCGATTTCTTCTTTTAGCCTCTTTTTGTCTTTGTCGTCGTCGGCGAGGCTCAGCATTACCAACTTTTGCGACAACAAAATAATCTTTTCTGCGTACATAGTTACAAATACTCCTTGTCTGTATTCCGCAGTAGTGCGGTAGACAAATTGTATCTGTAA
>JAMPHX010000065.1 GCA_023663205.1 Corallococcus sp.
TCAATGACGGGCGGATATATAAATAACAGTTTATCGGGTAAAGAATGTCGAAGAAGATTATATTCTTCGACATTCTAATACGTAAGGAAGGTGTGCATACGGTTATGGGATTTTATTTGCCACAAAACATACGCAGCGCGGAACAAAACATCTTAAACACGTGTTTCGGACATTTGCAAGGACTTCGGCAAAAAGAAAGTATATTTTTTTTGGTGTCCGTCAATAGTAAAATTTCGCATTTTAAACCCGACGGCGCTGCGAGCGGCAATGTGGCAACAGACACAATAACAAGTAATAGCGTTCAAGCGAAATCATTAGAGATTGCAATTACAAACGGTAAACACAATCGCCGCAAAGGCGCGGCAAGCGGCAATTCGGCAACAGGTAATAACGGTCAAGAGCGTTTATTTTGTGTACGCAATTTCAACAGTTAGTGCAAACGATACAATGTGCTGTGATTTTTTTATTTCCGAAGAAGGACTGCAAATTGCCGATAGATGAATGTATACAACCGTGAGTAACGGTATGAAGATTAAACTGTCGGCAAATATATGGCGTTATCTCCTGTGTAGTTATTGTTGCGTAAATTTGCGCTTGGTGGTACAATATATGTGCGGCGTTTGCTGTATTGTAATGTGTGCAAAAGTGTAAAATTTCAATGTAATTGTTGCATATTGTATCAAACGGCGCAATTTCGGAGATGAATGAAAAATATCGATTATCCCAAGGAAAACTTAATAGCGGTCGGCGAACGCAAAAGAACATATCTCAATATTATGTGGATAGTATCGGCGGTGATTATCGTATTGATTGCCGTATTTATTCTTTTGCAAAACGATGAGGAAAAGGTTAAAAGAATTATTATCGCTTATTCGATAGCGTCTGCCGTGCTTATTGCGTCGATTGTCACGCTGGAATTGCTTATTACCAAGCAGATAATAGCGGTATATACCGATAGAGTGTATTTTTTCAAAGGCAAAGTTTCTGTTTCTTTGACGGAAATATGCTTCGTAGACGTCGTGTACGTTTCCAATATTTTCGGCAAACGCATACCGGAAGCCGTTACGGTAATGACGCGCGACGGTATGCACAACGCCGTCGGTATAAAAAATGCCGTCGAAATCAAAAATCTTATCGAGGAGGCTTGTTTGGCACTTACTGATAATGCTTCCCAAACAAAGTCTACTACTGTAAGCGGAGAAGAATAATGTATCTTATTGTAGGGCTCGGCAACCCCGAGCGCAAATATGCCGAAACCTTCCATAACGTCGGGTTTTTATGTTTGGATTATCTTGCCGATAAACTCGGCGTCACCTTCAATAGGGACGAGTGTAAGGCAGTAACTGCGCATACGCGGCTAAACGGGCAAAAGGTTATTTTGGCAAAGCCTCTTACTTATATGAATTTGTCCGGGCAAAGTGTCGTTCAACTTGTAAACAAGTACAAGATACCTCTTTCCGATTTGATAGTAGTGTACGACGACGTAGACTTGCCGCTGGGCTCGGTGCGTATACGGGGCGAAGGCTCTGCGGGGACTCACAACGGTATGAAAAACATCGTTCAACTTTTGGGCGAACAGCATTTTGCCCGCGTGCGCGTAGGCATAGGCAAAGATACGCCTATGGCGCTCATAGATTATGTTTTGTCGCATATTTCCGACGACGACAAAACGCTGCTTGTACCCGCTCTCAAAAACGCCGCCGAAGCGCTCGTCGACTTTGCTTGCGGCATGCAGATAGATACGGTTATGCAAAAACACAACGTAAACGTGCGGTAAGTACGTTTTGTTTACTGTAAAATGACGGATATTTGGCAAAAACTTCACAACGTATCGGCGTACAATGCGCTGCTAAACGATGTCCGCGGTAACAGGTTTACCGCGGCTTTCGGCGTGCAGCAAAATGAAAAACTCTTTGCCGTTTCGGCATTTTCAGAGTTTGTGCTGTACGTGACATCCGATTACGTCGATGCGCGCCGCATATGCCGTACGCTTTGCGCGCTTGGAGGGAAGTATGTGTTTGTTCCGTACAACGAGGATACGCTGTTGTACCGTCAGCGTGCGGGAGCAGTTTCGCGTGAGCGCAACGCCGCGTTGGCAAGCATTTTGGACGGGTCGGCAAAGGGGGCGGTAATATGTGCGGAAACTCTTATGCAGCCGCTGCTGCCCAAAGAGTATTTTGCCGAAAAATCGTTTTGCGTAAAAACGGGCGACATAATAGAAATTCGGGATTTTGTCAAGCAACTTATAGATTGTTCGTACACTCGCGTTGACGCAATCGACGGAGAAGGACAGTTTACCTCACGCGGCGACATCGTGGAAATACAAACATCTGAAAAGCGCGTGCGTTTTGACTTTTTCGACAATCAAGTGGAAAGCGTGCGCTTGGTGGAAAGCGACGGCAAAAGCGGCGAAAATATAAACGAAGTGCGGTTCTTTCCGCTTGGCGAAACGGTAGGAGCCGATGCCCGCGTGTTGAAACAAGTGGGAGAACTTATTTCAAAACGCACACTGTCTGCGGACGCAACTGCAAGACTCAACCAAATTTTCGGAAGTTTGAGCATTGCTTCGGGCGGAGAAAAGGTTGATAACATTTGGCTTGCGCCCTTTCTCGAACGCGGAAGAATTTCCGATTATCTTCCGGACAATGCGGTGGTGGTTTGGGACGAGCCCAAATTGATACACTCCAAAGTCAACTTTTTGTATAACGAACAAGACACGCGTCTTGCCAATTTGCTTGCGGCAGGCGAAGTTCTGCCTGCGCATGCCGCATCGCTTTTGGAACGCGGCGGCGTATTCGAAGCCTTTGGCAAATTGCGCCAACTGTCGCTGCAAACAATGACGTACGGCGGTACGTTTTTCCGTCCGCAAGTTACGCGCAGTTTTTCTACCGTAGGTTGTCCTTCTTACAACGCGCTAAGCGACAGTTTCAAAAAGGACATACAAAATTGGCTGTATACAGGGTACGAAGTGGCGGTTTTTGTGGGTAAAGAGGGCGTAGATTCTGCGCAAAGGCAATTTGCCGAGTGGGGTGTTTACATGACAACCGACAGCGCACCGTCAAGCGGTTCCTCAGACGGCAAACTGTTTTCGGTTCCGCTCGAACGCGGGTTTATTTCTCACTCCAACAAACTGGTTGTGCTGGGCGCGCGCGACGTTGGACGCAGTATGTCCGAAGCCAAGTTGAGCAAAAGCAAAAATCAGGCGTTTCTGTCGGTTGAAAAGGGCGACTACGTAGTACACGACACACACGGTATCGGCTTGTGCGAAGGCATTGTCAAGATGGACAACGGCGGCGGAAGCAAGGATTACATTGCCGTACTGTACAAAAACGGCGACCGTCTGTATGTTCCGGTGGAAAGCAGCAATCTTCTAACGCGTTACAGCGGCGGTGAAAACCCGACGCTTTCCAAATTGGGCGGCGAAGACTTCGAGCGTGTTAAAAGCAAGGTAAAAAGCAGTATCAAGGCAATGTCGCTGGATTTGCTTGCTCTGTATGCCGAGCGCGAAAAGCCGCGCGGGTTCAAGTACAATATAGACAAATATTTGCAGGAAGAGTTTGCGTCGGCGTTTCCCTATTCGGAAACATCCGACCAATTGAAGTGCATAGAGGAAATCAATGCCGATTTATCCTCCAACCGCATTATGGACAGAATATTAGTAGGCGACGTAGGGTACGGAAAAACGGAAGTAGCGATGCGTGCGGCATTCAATGTGGTTGCAAACGGATATCAGGTAGCGGTGCTTGTTCCTACGACTATTCTTGCCGAACAGCACTTCAAAACATTTTCCGAAAGAATGACTCCCTTTGACGTAAAGGTGGAGTGCCTCAACAGATTTCGCACTGCCGCGGAGCAAAAACAAATAATAGAATCTGCCAAAGACGGCAAAATAGACATATTGATTGGCACTCACCGATTGCTGAGCAAAGACATTGCGTTTGCCAAGTTGGGGTTGCTTATTTTGGACGAGGAACAGCGTTTCGGCGTAGAACACAAGGAACAGGTAAAAGATCGTATACGCAAAGTGGATGCTCTGACGCTTTCCGCAACGCCTATACCGCGCACGTTGCACATGGCGCTTTCGGGCATACGCGATATTTCCACAATCACCACGCCTCCGGTTGAACGGCTTGCGGTTGCAACATTTGTGGTAGAGGATAGTCCTGCGCTTATGCGCGACGTAATATTGCGCGAGTTGAACCGCGGCGGACAGGTATTTTTGCTGTACAACCGCGTAGAAACAATCGATAGGTTTGCTTCGCAAATTTCCGAATTGGTGCCGGAAGCAAAGATTACGGTTGCGCACGGACAAATGCGCGAAATCGACTTGGAGGATGCCGTATACAAATTTCAGCAAGGCAAAAGCAACTTGCTTGTATGCACTACGATAATAGAAAACGGCATAGATATTCCCAATGCCAATACGCTTATCGTATACGATGCGGACAATCTCGGCTTATCGCAATTGTATCAATTGCGCGGCAGGGTGGGACGCAGCAACAAATTGGCGTATGCGTACTTTGTGTACCGCGAAAACAAAGTGCTTAGTGAAACGGCATTCAAGCGTCTGTCGTCCGTTTCGGAGTACAGCGAACTGGGCAGCGGTTTCAAAATTGCCATGAAGGATTTGGAGATAAGAGGCGCAGGAAACATTTTGGGCAGGGAGCAGCACGGACATATGGTAAAAGTCGGTTACGATATGTATGCTCGTCTGCTCAAAGAAAGTATTGCGGAACTCAAAGGCGAAAAGACTGAAGTTAAGCGTGACGCCCGTATGGAAATAGACGTCGACGCATATGCGCCCGAATCGTACGTCCCGAGCGCAACCGAGCGTATGGATTTGTACCGCCGTATTGCCGATTGTCAGACGGTTGCCGCGCTTGAAGATTTGCAGGAAAGCGTCCGTCAAATATACGGCGAACTTCCGCGTCAACTGTACAATTTGTTTGAAGTTTCCCGTCTCAAAGTGCTTGCTCTCGGGGCAAAGGTAGTAAAAGTCACCGTCAAAAACGGCGCCGCATCGCTGGAATTTGCTGCCCGCGAAGATATGATTAGGGCGGAGGTTTTGGATGCAGTAAAGGCAAAAAGCACATTTGTACGCTTTGCGCCGACGGGTTTTGCAGTGGTATTTTCTTCAAAAGAGTTTATTCAGCGCGCAAGACTTGTTTTTGCCGTACGCGAGTTTTTGGAAAGTATACAAACTTAGCGCTATAAATGCCGTCAAATGCTTGCAAAATTTCGTCAATTCTTGTATACTTGTAAAGTATATAAGTAGACTTATGTATATTTTGTTGCGCATACACGCGGGACGTTTGCACTTTGCAGGTTTCAGTGTGCGTTCGGTAAACAAATCTCTTACATCAGGAGTGGTATAATGAAAAAGGTTTCTAAAATTCTTGCCATAACAATCGTTGCGGTAATGCTCGTCGGAGTACTTGCCGGTTGCGCATTGTTCGGCAGGGAAACTGCCAAGTACCGCAATACGGTAGTGGCTACCGTCAGTAACGAAGAAATTAAACTCGGCAGAGTAGTTGATATGTTCAATACATATTACTATCAGTATTATTCGTATTTGCAGCAAGGTATATTTAATATCGAGTCGGTATTCAATATGACAATGGAAGCGTTGTATTCGACGCATATGAAGGTCGATTCGTACAAAACATCCGACCCGCAAACATACGCACACAGTTATTCCTATGCCAATGCAAAGTATTTGACCGAGAAGGAAATGGAAATAGTTTTGCGTTCGGTAAAATACAGTATGTTTTCCGCATTGGATTCATACGTTGAAAGTTATATCGTGGCGGAAGTTGGCGAACTGGGAGATATTTCCGAAGATACAAGCCGTGATTTTTACGAATATGACGAAATGACTACGGATACCTATGCCGAAAAGGTATATTGGGATAATATCTCCAACGAAGACGCCGACGAGTATTTTGAAAAGTATTACGAATCTGCATCCGTTACGCCCGATATCGACGACTATGTAATGACGGAAACGTCTGCTGCCGTCAGAGTGGAGGAATACAACAAACGTCTTGCCAAACACTTTGATGACAACAAGGAAAAGGACGAAGAAGGCGATGCTCCTACCGTCACTGCTTCAAAAGTAGTAGAGTGGCAGCAACGTGCTTTGCGCGCCTACGCCAAGACGGTTGACCTCAATTACGGTATCGATTTGCCTACTATGTTCAACGAACAGGTAGAAACATACATTTTGTCGATAATAGTCATCAAGTACGACTTTTCTATTTCTTCCGAAATCGAAAAGGACGCACAAGCGTTTAAACAAAGACTTACCGACACTTTCAACAGTGCCAAGGACGATACGGACACCGCTTACAATCTCAATGCAGATAACTACATTACGTTTATCGAGGGACTTTCCAACGACAGTTACATTTACAGCGTTCCCGAGGAATACAAAAACAGTTACGTATTTGTCAAAAATTTGCTTATACCTTTCAACGAAAAGCAACTTGCGCAACTTCAAGTATTTGCATCCAAAAGCGGTTCTACCACTTCGGACGAATATTTGCGTTACAGAAACAGTCTTGCTGCCGAAATAGTCGCCAAAAACTTCAACAACGACGAAGCGGAGGAATCGGGTTTCTTCAAATACGACTCGGCGACAAACAAAGTTTTGCTTGATGAAAACGGCGCGCTTGCCGCCAAACTTCCCAACGACGGAACGGTAACTCCGGAAGCGTTTATGGAACTTATGAGCGACTACAACACCGACTCTGCGGGTCAGCACTCCAATTTGTACGATTACGTAGTGCGTGTCGACGGAATACTTCCCTCGGCTTACAGCCACAAGTGGGTTATGGAATTTGTAGAAGCAACCAAGGACGCTATCGCGGCAGGCGGATTGCATCATTACGGAATTGCGGTAAGTTCTTACGGCGTGCATATCGTATATTACAGCAGCAATATCGAGGCTATCGAGTTCAATGCCGATAATATCTACGATACGCATACGGCAGAGTACCGTTATATGAAAACAATGTACAGCGCTCAATTGACGTTGCTCCGTCGTGAAGATAACGACAGATTGAACGATTTGTACAAGTACGCAGAAGAAAGAAAAATTACGTTAAATAATCAATTCTACAAACTTCTCGGAAATTTGGGTATCGAGTACGACTTCGAAGAAGCCATGACCGACCCCGACGCCAAGACGGAACAGTGAGTTTGGCGGTAATGTTTAGATAAACAGTTCGATTAAATCAAAAGCACGGAGATTACGCAATCCCCGTGCTTTTAATATACGTGTTGGCAGTACTTGTGTTTGAGTCATTTGCGGTTATTGCATTTTACCGTAGCGCTCAAAGTTATATTTTGTAGTTATTACTGCCGTTCAAAACTTTTTTGATACCAAGTCTTGCGGTAAAACGGATTTTGTCTGTCGTAACAGCGCAAGGGGCAGCCGCGGAGCGATACCAAGCAGAATAAATTATTCGCACTACAATAAACCATTGCGATACCACAAAAATTTTGGTAGTAAACGAACAACTTTTGTTAGTTATTCTTGGGGATTTTGAGAATAGGCATATATTGAGCCTAATTTGAATGTAAAACGTAAAGCGGAGTTCGTGTAAACGGATTCCGCTTTTTTAATGCCCCGAGATTTTGCCTTTCGTGGTGGCTATGGTAGCACAGTTCTCGTGAATGTAAAC
>JAMPHX010000066.1 GCA_023663205.1 Corallococcus sp.
ACGGCAAGATTTATACGAATTGTCGAGAGATGCGTATACGCCGATTATTCGCCGAACGATGCGGAACGCAAATTTGTTCTTTGGTATATAGAATATGTGCAGAACGTTTTGCTTTCAAAATTCGGTTTTTTTGAGAGAATGTATTGTAAATATATCACAACGCAGTTGTGTTTGTAACAAACAATAACGAATATGTTGCTTAAATGTGCATAACCCGAGAGAACAAGTCGCCAATTATGACTTTGAATTTACACTCAAACGCTTGATTTTAATATGCAAATTTTGATAAACTATGCATATAATTAGTTGATAAGGAGTTTATTATGACATTAAACGTACAAAAAGCGGGTGACCCCCGAATACACACGGTTGCACAGGCAAATATCAAGAATCCTCGCAAATAGGATAAAATAAAGTAAATACGCAAAACGGCGCGAATTTATCCGCGCCGTTTTCTATTTGCGGCGAACACGGCGGAGACCTCGGCATGCCGTCATTGCGAGCCGCAGGCGAAGCAATCCCGTGATATATTAGACACCCAATATTTGCTTATTTTCATATGGCTTGCTTGGGATTTTTACGTTCGCTTCTTGTTCGCAATGACGTCAAAGCAAATTGTATACAAATCGTTATTTTATAAAAATGGTTTTATATAAAATTATTTCCAAAAAATTTCCGCAAACGACGTCCAAACGCTTGTCGGGGGGGGGAGAAGTGCTATTATAATATTGTTATTACATTTGCTATGCTGTCGTCAAAAAGATTTTGACCGTGCCGACATCGGTAGAAAATTTGCTATATAATGTCCTTGTAAGACCCAATAAGTATAAACTTGCGGAGATTATATTACATATCTTTCTTTGTAAATGTATTGTTGGGTTTTAAAATTTTTTTTGGGGGGGGAGGGTATTATGCTAAAAAAAGCATTTGAAAAAATCAAAAACTTTATCGACAGCAAATACGGCAAATCGATAATTTTTACTTCGGCAATGGCATTGAGTTTGCTGTTTACCGTTATTTTTTATTCGGTAAAATTGACTCCGTTAAACATTGACGAAGACGGAAATTTGCTGACACTGTGGTCTGCAATCAAAATTCAAAACGAAACATATAATATTCGCGGGCTTAACATATTTTTTCTAATTGCGTTTTTTGCGCAATTGGCTTTGTTGGCGGCAGGCGCTTTGCTAAGTTTTTTCAAACAAAACCAAACGGTGTATTTCGTGGGTTCGTGTTTTGGTTTTGCAATGGACGTGGTAACGCTTATTATACATATTGTATTTGCAATGCTTCAACCTGCGGCTGTTGTGTTTATTGTGTTGGATATGCTTCTTTGCGCCGTTGTGTTTTTCTTCCTGTTGCTAAACAGACGTCGTAATTTGCAGCATTTGGAACAGTCGGAAGTTGAAGTTAAAAACGAACCGATTAGTGAAAACATTTTGCCGCGAACAAAAGCAGTTTCCGAGCGTACGCTTTTTGTATGCCGTATAATAATGCTGGTTTGTCAGTGTCTTGCAACCGTAGCGATGTTTTCCACGCTGTTTGTGCCCGTTTACAAAACAACAAATTCGGGAGGGGGAGCGGACGCGGAAGAGTATGCAATATATAGTCTGATACAGACGCTCTCAAATCCGTCTATGCCGATATATTTTCACCTTGCGTTTTTGGCGGTATTTATCGGGTGCATTGTGGGATTGCTCGGTTTTATTTCTTCTATATCGTATTTCAAAAGTAAACTTTTTGCTCAAAAATCCAAATCTTATATTTACGGAATAACATATTTTACATTGGCATTTTTTGTTGTAACTTATGTCATTTCTTTTATAATCCAAGTGTCCGATACTGCCGATGACACAGGTAGCATAGTCGGGTATCTTCCTTTTGTATTTTCGCTTATTTCGTTGCTTGTACATTCCGTTGCAATGGGTAAAAGCGGCGAGGTATACCGAGCGGAAAAGTCGTCAAACCCCCTCAAACTAAAAGCCGAACCGCTTATATACGTTTCGCTTATGACATTGGGGTTATATTCTACGTTGCTGCTCAATGTTGTAAAAGTTCAATTTGTTGTGTCGTCGATAACCGTTCAAAATATTAAACTTTCGGGTTTTGACTTGTTGACCAAGTACGGTGAACTGGCAGGCGGTTTTCAAATAGTAGCGTTTTTGCTGTTTGCAATGCTGTTGACTTCTACCGTAATGCTGCTTATGTCGTTGTTCAGTTTGATTGCAAAAAACAAAGACTATTACAAAATAGTCAAAACTTGCGCATTTACTAATATTGCTTTTGCATTACTGATAGGATTGTTTGGCGTATACTTCAAAATAGCACAGCAGATAAACGAAGAAAACATCAAAAGTTTGCTCGATATGTATGGTGTTGCAAATCCAATCTATTTTGACTATACGCTTTCCGGTCAAACAATTGCGGTACTTATCGAGTGCGGGCTTGTATTTACAATTATGTTGTTCCGCAAGCAGTTTAATCTTGCGGTTGAACAAACGGAAATGGAAGTCACACTCAAAAATACTCCCGAGATGAGTTTGCCTGCTGCGGCAGATGCTCTCCAAAGCGTTGCAACGGAGGAAAATTCCATTTCAACGACGGAAGCAAATTTCGATGCCTGTCCGGCATTTACCGAATTGGACGGCAAAATACAGCAATTTGACGACGAATTGGATGCCAAACGGCGGCAACTGTTTGAAAACTTCACATTGCCCAATCTTGTGCGTTTTGTTGTGGATTATGCGCGCGAAAGCCGTTTACATTTATCATATACGCTCGAAGATATTGCCACGTTTGTGGCAGGACTCGGCGCATCGCGCTTGACTATTTTGCAGGGCATGAGCGGCACGGGTAAAACCAGTTTGCCCAAGATTTTTACGGAAGCGCTAATGGGCGTATGCGAAATAGTCGAGGTGGAGTCATCTTGGAGAGACAAATACGAACTGCTCGGTTACTACAACGAATTCAGCAAGTGTTTTACTCCCAAAAAATTTACGCAGTGCTTGTATAAGGCAAGGCTCAACTCGTCGGTGCTCACTTTGATAGTGCTTGACGAAATGAATTTGAGCCGTATCGAATATTATTTCAGCGATTTTCTTTCGCTAATGGAAAACGAGCCGGATAAACGCGAAATAAAACTGCTAAATGTCAAATTGTGCCGCAATGAGGCAGGCGTTAAAATTCCGTACAGAGGACTTACAGAAGGGCATACAATAAAAATTCCGCAAAATGTTTGGTTCGTCGGTACTGCCAACCGCGATGAAAGCACATTTGCCATAAGCGATAAGGTATATGACCGTGCGCAGACAATGAACTTCGATAAGCGCGCGCCAAAGGTTCATTCTTTCAGTCAGCCGCTTGCGCAAAGATACGTATCTTACGAAATGCTTGTAAACTTGTTTGAACAAGCCAAGGACGATTTTGCATTTGATGCCGAAAGCGATATTTTCGTTCAAAAGACGGAACAATTGCTTGCACCGTACAATATTTCGTTCGGTAATCGTATACTCAAACAAATGGAGGATTTTGTAAAAATTTACTGTGCTTGTTTCGGTGACAGGGATGCAGTAGTCAAAGAGGCTGTCGAAAAGATATTGCTTAGCAAAGTCGTCAGCAAGTTGGAAAACAAAGTGGTGGAAAACAAAGAGATTCTTGCCGACGAATTTGAGCGCTTGGGACTTAATGCTTGCAGCGCGTTTGTGCGTAAGTTAAACGAGGATTAGTCGATGAGTTTAACTTACGATAAACTTGCTGTGCTAAGCAGATTGGAAGCAAACTATGCCGTTATTAAGGAGTTTGCTCAAAAGCACCCCAAACTGTCTTATATGCAGTTGGATTATTCCGTAGTACACGAAATATCTCTGTTTACGTTGGAACCCGATTTCAGTTTTGAGGTGCTTGAAAACAAATTGGATACAATGCTATCCTTTTTGCCTGCAATCAAAAGAATTTTTGCACAGCCGTCTATACACCTTAAAGAGCAAAATATAATATTGCCTACCGAAGCGGTACGTATTGTCAACAACAATACAATTCAGCACGTTTCGTCGCACAGCGAGTTGTGGACGGACGTTACGCACAGTGAAATCAAACCGCGCAAATTGCTTACGCGCACATACGAAGATAACTACGGCATATACGAAAACCTTGTTTTTTGCGACGTAATAGACGACATATTGGCGTTTACGCGTGCCAATTTGCGTATCATTCAGGAATTTATTTACACCAACCAAACAATAGAAATAAACTTTTTGGAAAGGGTAAATCACCTAAATTACTTTTTGGCATTAGGCAAACTTCATACCGGTTACAGCCGCAACTTCGATTTGTATTACGGAATTGCGTTAAGTTGTCTTAACAAATTGCAGTTTATTTTCAATACGATAGTACCTCGGCTTAAATGTCCCGTATACAAAAATAACAAATTGCGCTCGGCAAAAACAAAATTGCGCAAAACCAACATTTTGGCTATGCACAAAGAGTATCACCAAGTTTACCGTTTGGCAAAGATGTTTGCAGACGGTAATTTTGCGGGCAAAAGTATTTCGGAAGATGTAGATACGGAAAGTTTGCAGAATTCGTACTTTTATTTTACGGAATTGCTGTGCATATTTGCGGCAGGACATTTCAACTTTTCGTGCGACGAAAACAAGCAATTGAATTTTTCGCGTTTGAATGTGGCATTTGTATTCAAAAATTGGCAATTAAAAATAAAAAATACAAAACTTTCCAAGTGCAGCGTTTTGACTTTTGAAGTATGCAAAGATACTTGTTACAAAGTTGTATTGATACCTACCGTATACGGCGAAAATACGGAAATATACAATTCGGTAAAGGCAGAACTTATTGCCGACGAATATATTATTTGCTGTCCGTATGAGGATGCAAAAGAGAGTCACACAACGGTGGATATCAACAACGTCGAGTCGTTTAGGCGCATTCAGCAGGTAATTTTGCGTGCTATGGTTTATGCCGACAAAACTCGCGACGAATGTCCTTTTTGTAAAAATAAACTGCAATTAAACGAAAGAAAATCTACGCCTGCAAGTCCTGTATACGAGTGTACATCTTGCAGAACGGAAATAGGCTTGTGTCACTGTCCCGATAGTGACAGAGATTATCCTTACACCAAGATAGGTAATTTCAAACAGCATATGTCGTTTACAAAAACCGATTATCTGACCGCGCGCAAGAGGGAAGCCAAGATGTATTTCCGAAACATTACGGAACTTACCGATGACTGCAAAATAGTTTGTCCCAACTGCGGCAAAGTACACGTATAAATATACGTAAATGCGCTTTGCCGCATGCCGCGTTTGCCCATTGTTGCGCCGAGCCGCGCAACTGTTGTGAGAGCATTACGCATTGTTCGAGCAGAGTAAACAACCGTCTGCCGACACCGATAACACGATGACAATCGTATTGCAGGATTTTTTTGGGGGGGGACGGACAATGAGGAGAGTTCGGGTGCCTTCCAAGTTTCGACCGGTATTAATGTATAATTACGGAAAGATAAACAGTAATATAGCGAGAGAAAGTTAATGCAGGATATACCTAATTACAAATCCTATATAAAGGTAGTTCCTATCAACAAGGGGTAGTCGGGCGATAACAAATACTATATTGAAACGAAAAACGGTGAAAAACTACTTTTACGCATTTCGGATATTGCCGACTACGATAAAAAAAGAACGAATTTGAGATAATGAAACGAATTGCCTTGTCTGGTGTAAAAATGTCAATGCCTATTGACTTTGGACTATGCAACGGCGGAAAGAGCGTTTATCAGATATTGACTTGGATTGACGGACAGGAAGCGAAAGATGCTCTTTACAATTTTAACATAGATGAGCAATATGCCTTTGGTCAAAAAGCGGCAAGCATTTTAAAGCAAATGGAAAAGGTTGATTATAAGCCTGTTTCGGTCGAATGGTCAAAAATTTATCGACAGCGTGTGCTACATTATATCGAACTTTATCGTAAATGCGGATATATCTTTGAGAATGATGAACTGATTTTTTCTTTTTTGCGGACAGGACTTCGTTGTATTGGTGAGCGTCCTACTGCATTGATGCACTGTGATTTTCAAAAGGACAATATGATTATATCTCCCGACGGAGAACTTTATATCATTGACTTTCAAATGTGTGATGTAGCAGACCCTTATCTCGTTCTAACAGGGGCAGGCGTAAGCGCAATGTATAGTATTCCTTTCGCTATGGGACAGATTGACGGATACTTTGGGAAAACTGTGCCTATTGATTTTTGGGAAAAGTACAATTACTATATGATTGCAGAAATGCTCTATGCTTTTACTGTTGGCGTTCATATAGATGAAGAACGGGAAGCAAGCCTCCATATGTTTGATAACGAAATTGATAGAATTATACGAAACGAAACTTTTATTCCGTCGTGGTATCAAAATAAATTCTAATATCGTAAAATAATTACAATTTATCTTGTGGTTTATTTTACGTTTATTGTCATTGCGAGGCAACTTGTTGCCGAAGTAATCCATATGATATCTCCGATTATTAACGGTAACGCTCTTATAACCGACAGTCGCTTCTGAATTGCTTCACTACGTTCTCAATGACGGGCGGATATATAAATAACAATTTACCCTATGGAAAGTGCGCGTTGAGCGTATCGCTTATTTTTTTGCAGATGTTAACAATAAGTTACAAAATGTTAACTAAAAGTGGTTGAAATAAATTGTAAATTTGCAATAAAATCAAATATCCCGTGTGATACATTATCGAAATCGGTACAGTATTTGATTGCCGAATACCGATAGCAGAGCGTGTTCCCCGTTTGTATTCAATAAACAAATAGGAGGGCTAATTATGTCAAGTAAACGAGAACGCGAAACCGTAGCAATGTTTGCTCAGGCGGGGAAAGATAACGGATACGAATACAAAGACGTTGAATTGCTGTTTTTGTTGGCTTTGCATTGCGACGATTGGGAAGAAAAACTCGTGCGCATGACAGAGCAAATCGCGAACAAAGTTTCCACCAAACAAATGGCAAAAGAGATTCTTCGCGATATACCGTGGGAAAACATAAAACAAGCAATAAACTTAGATAATCTGCGGTAACGAAAAAAGGAAGATTTAGTCTTCCTTTTTTTGAAATATTTGCTTCAAAACAATAATATTTGTTGCCAAAACTCAAAAAATTTTATATGATATTTTTATAGAAGTATTTCTCGTTTTGTCTGTATACATCTTTCTCAAATCCGCATGATTACATATTTGACGGAATATCAATGTCTTTGATGTATAGACATTTGTAAAATTACGACAAGTGTAAAAGTGTATTGTCGACTAATGTGCGGAATACCAATTTGTTGTACAAAAGTTTTAAAATATCTTCTTGTAAATGAGGCAAATTTACGCAAGTTGTAAAGCGGAACGGAAAATTTCGGAGGAAAAGTCATGCAACTTATATCTATGCCAAAGGCAAACTGCAATT
>JAMPHX010000067.1 GCA_023663205.1 Corallococcus sp.
ACAGACATGGTATGTTCAAACGGATTGCGCTGAGCAACAACCCTGCATTTATGTTGACATTATCGGAAACGAAAACGATAGCATCGTACTGGTCGCCGTATGTCAAAAGTTCAACTGTGTTTGCTATTGCGTCGCGAGAGGGCAAATCGTATTTTGCGCTTGCGGTGGCATTAAAGGCTGTCACATCGATGGTCGGAATATGCACAATTTTTGCATTTGCATTGGCGGATTCTATTCCGCTTTTTACGCGTTCGATTACCGTTTTTAGATTATTGCGCAGCGTAAATTGGTTATCTGCGGCAAAAATTCCCACAAGCGGATTTTTGACGTCTATTTCCAAAGCGTTAGCCATTATTTTTTGAGGCAATCTGTCTAATTGTTCAACCATTTCACGAAACATAGTTTGTATCCCCGTCAATTTAGATGTTTAAATTTTATATCTTTATTGCGATATTGTCAAGTTTGCCCGTCGTATATTTTTCAAATTTCCTGCTCAAACTAAATCTATAAACAAAGGACGTGCAAACTTATGAGTAAAAAGGTTGTAATTTGCGGCATAGATACATCTACGCTCCCTAAACTAAACGGTCAACAATCGAGGGAACTGTTAGAAAAAATTAAACAAGGCGACGATGAAGCGCGGAGATTTTTTATTTTTGCCAACTTTCGGTTGGTGCTTTCCGTGGTATTGCGTTATAATAAACGAGTAGAAAATCTAGACGACTTGTTTCAAATAGGCTGTGTAGGTCTGATAAAATCCGTCGACAATTTCGATACTACGCTAAATGTGCGTTTTTCTACGTATGCCGTACCTATGATAGTGGGAGAAATTCGTCGCTTTCTGCGTGAATCCAATTCGTTACGCGTCAGCCGCGGAATAAGGGATATAGCGTATCAGGCTCTGCAAACGCGCGAGAGATTGGAAACCGAGTCGAATTGCGAGGTTACCGTCGACAGAATAGCAAGCGAAATGGATTTGCCGGTTTTTAAAGTGGTATACTGTTTGGATGCAATCAGTGACCCTGTTTCGCTTTCGGAAAGCGTATACAGTACCGAGGAAGATAATTTGACTTTGATGGAACAATTGTCGGATAATTTTGACGGTGAAACCATATGGGCGGAGAATGTCACTCTCAAAGACGCAATGCGTCAATTGGAACAGAGAGAACGCAACATATTGATAAAAAGATATTTTGAAGGGAAAACGCAAACCGAAGTGTCTACCGAAGTGGGAATTTCTCAGGCTCAGGTATCCCGAATAGAAAAAAATGCCGTCGGCAAGTTACGTAACGAAATGTCGTAAAAATTTCGCATAAATCCGCATAATGTACAAGCATACGATTATACAGTATTCTAAAACACATGCGGAGAGAAACTATGGAAGTAAGTTTTAATGAATTGCGGCAAAAGGAAGTAGTCAATTTGCATTGCGGTAAGCGCATGGGGCGCATAATAGATATTGTCATAAGCACCGTAAACAACAAAGTATTGGGATTGGTTGTGCCGGGCGAGCACAAAATGTTTCGTAAGCAAGAAGATATTTTCATACCATGGAAAAATGTCGAAAAAATCGGCGACGATGTAATATTGGTAGCGCTCGATGTGGAAAATTGTACAAATGTAATCAAAAATACAGATAAGCAGTTGGAATGCGGCATTGTAGATGCGTCGGACGACTATATCGTTGATTGACGGATAAACCAAACTCAATAAAGAATACAGTAAAATGCAATTATTTATATTATTATAATTGCATTTTTTTTGCTATTTTGTTATAATACTCGTATGCTGAAAGAAATCGAAGTCAAATCCCGTCAGTTACTTTCCGATTTGATTATGCAAAATACCGATTTGGGCTATTTTCGCACACAAAAGGTTATTAAAAACAGAAACGTCAAAGTCGGCAAACAACGCGTCGGATCAGACGTTACCGTCAACACCGGAGACATCGTCTACGTTTATATGGCGGACAGGGAAAAAGACGGCGTAGAAGTAGTTTATAAGGACGACAATATTCTTGTTGTCAACAAACCGGCAGGTATCGAAGTACAAGGCGCGGGCTCTTTGAGCGAAAGGCTCAATGCAACGCTCACGGATGCCGTAGCGGTTCCTGTACACAGATTGGACAGAAATACTCTCGGTTTGGTAGTGTTTGCGCTTAATAAAACTGCCGAAAATGAACTGCTCAATTCTTTCAAAGAGCGAGAAATCGATAAAACATACAATGCTGTTGTTGTAGGTGTACCTAAGCCAAACAGTGCAAAACTCAAAGCATTTTTGTTCAAAGATGCAAAAAAAAGCATGGTGTATATTTCCGATGTTCCCAAGCAGGGATATGTTCCCATCGAAACTCATTACAGGCTTGTAAAGCGTTTGGGAGAGTTGTCTTTGCTCGAAATCAAATTGGTAACAGGCAAAACTCATCAAATACGCGCGCATTTGGCGCATCTAAATATGCCTGTCTTGGGAGACGGTAAATACGGTATCAACAAGATAAATCAGCGTTATCGCGTAAAAACGCAATTGCTGTGTTGTACGCGTATTATGTTCCATTTCAAACAAGGACCGTTAAAATATCTTGATAGTAAAAGCGTCGTATTGAATGTAGATTTGACGCAGTATTATAAAAAATAATTTGTAACAAACGAGGTAATAGAAGTGAAATTGAAAAAGGTTTTGATTGTACTTATTGCGTTGATTACGGTTTTATCCGTCAGTGCTTGCAGTTCAGTAGGTTTTATGCCCGAAAGCGAAAAAAATGCTTTGGTTGAAAAATTCGGCACACCGCAAATGAAACTTACACTTGAATACACAATAGACGAACAAACAACTACGTTGGAATTAACATACGATTTGTTGCTCTCCAAGACACCTATAACGGTAATTAACTTCATCAAGTTGGTTAGCGACGGTTATTACGACGCGCAAATTGAAGACGGTACCACTACAAGCATTTTGTTTGATAACAGAATCAGCGCGGCTACAAACGCTTGGATTGCAGGCAGATATCAAATTTCCAAGAAGGACGGCAGTACTACCTACAAGGAAATGCCGGAGTTGGATTATACAATAAAAGGCGAATTCGTTCAAAACGACTATGTCATCGAACGTGATGCCGATGAGACCGACGAAGACATCAAGGATAATAATGCTAAATTCTCGCTGTTTGCGCTTGCTATGTATCACGATGCAAACGGTGCAAGTTTCGACGATGCAAACGGTGCATTTTTCTTGACTTCCAGCAGCACTGCTACGGAAAACTACAAGAATTACGCAATATTTGCCGAACTCAAATCCATAACCGTAAAATCCGCAAATCAAACAGTTGTGGAAAATTCAGAAACGGTTCCCGAGGGCGTTTTGTACGATTTGGCAAACATATTGAACAGTACGTCATCCAAGACGGTTGTTATCAATTCCGAAACGAACGATACAGAGTCGCGCACGATTCTTTCCAACGAATTCCGCATTGTCAAAGCGGAAATGTTGGGTAATGCGGATTATTCGACGTTGCCTGACGGTTATGTAATTAAGTAATTGATTCAAGCATATAGGGCAACCGCTTATTTGGGGTTGCCCTTTATCTTGTTTTTTTAGATATAAACATTCAAAAGCGGTATTTTATGTTAAAAATCGATACTCTTGACAAAAATTCCATAGCGGAAAGCATAGGTTTGCGTCCTGACGACGTAATTTTGTCGTTTGACGGACAGGTTGCTATCGATATGTTGGATGTTACCTATTACGACTCAGTCGAAAACTTCAAATTGGTGGTCTTACGCAACGGCAAGCGTGTGAGTTTATCGGTTCATAAAGACGCTGACACGCCTATGGGTTGGAATTTTTACGATGACAGTTATTTGGAACCGCGTAATTGTATCAACAAATGTTCGTTTTGTTTTGTTGACCAATTGCCTGAGGGATTGCGCGATACACTGTATGTAAAGGATGACGATTGGCGGCTTTCTTTTGTTTCGGGCAACTATGTGACATTAACAAATGTGTCGGAACGGGAATTGGCGCGTATGTGTAGGCGAAAGTATAGTCCTATGTACATTTCCGTACACGCTACCGATGACAGTGTACGGCGTACATTGTTGGGGAATAATCTTTCACAAGAAATACTTCCGTTGCTTAGACGTCTTGCGGATGCAGGAATAACAATGCACACTCAAGTAGTTCTTGTCGGCGGTTACAACGACGGTGTCGTGTTACAGCGCACAATGGAGGATTTGTTTGCGCTTTACCCCAAAGTCGCTTCGTTGGCTGTGGTGCCGGTAGGATTAACTCGGTTTAGAAACGGTTTGGACGACATAAAGCCAATTGATATGGATGTTGCGCGAAGCACCGTAAAGCAGATAGAGTCTTTTGCTCAAAAGGCATATGCATCTTGCGGAGAAAGATTTGTATATTCTTCTGACGAAATGTATATCAAAGCCAATCTGCCGTTGCCCCCATACGATTATTACGGAGATTTTCCGCAGATTGAGAACGGTGTGGGATTGATTGCGGATTTAAACTATCAATTCGATTTGGCTTTGCAAGATGCCGTTAGCGTTAGAAATCAAACTTTTTCGATAGTTACAGGTATAGACGCTGCCCCGTATATGCAAAGCGTTTTGGATAAAGCCAAACGCAAATTTCCGAATTTGCGGGCAAATGTAATTGCCGTCAAAAACAAATTTTTCGGCGAAAGCGTGACGGTGGCGGGATTGCTTGTAGGTAAGGATATCGTAGATACAGTAAAATCGCGCAACGATATCGGCGAAGTGCTGTTGTTACCGCGTGTAATGTTGCGTGAAATAGAGAACGTATTTCTTGACGGTATGACTTTGGAGCAGTTCAAATGTGCCGTATGCAAAGAAGTAGTTATATGCGCGGACGGTTATGAAACCTGTCAAGCGCTTTTAGTAGCGGAATAGGAAAAGGAAAAATATGTCAGTAAAACCGTTAGTTGCCATTGTTGGCAAGCCGAACGTCGGCAAATCCACATTTTTCAATAAAGTTTGCGGTAGCCGCATATCCATAGTTTCGGATATGCCGGGCGTCACCCGCGACCGAGTATACGGCGATGCCGAGTGGCTTGGCAAACAGTTTACGTTGATTGATACAGGCGGTATCCAGTTTAAGAGCGAAGACGCAATGTTTAGACAAATTAAGCAGCAAGCGGAAATCGCTGTTGATTTGGCAGATATCATATTGTTGTTTTGCGATGTAAAGACGGGAATAACATCCGAAGATTATGATGTGGTAAAATATTTGCGGAAATGTAAAAAACCCGTAATTTTGGTTGTAAACAAAGTGGACAATTTTCTCGAAACCGATTTGTCGGAGTTTTACAGTTTGGGGCTGGGAGATTTTTATCCTATCGCTGCGGAACAGAAATCAGGCGTGGGCGATTTGTTGGATGCAGTGGTGTCGCACTTTGACGATACTGTCTACGAGGAAGCGGCAGACAGTATCAAAATCGCAGTTGTGGGTAAACCCAATGCCGGCAAAAGTTCTCTTGTAAACAAAATTTTGGGTTACGAGCGCACAATTGTAAGCGACGTGGCAGGAACAACGCGTGACGCAATAGACACTCCATTTGAATACGAAGGCAACAAGTACACAATTATAGATACGGCAGGTATGCGAAAAAAACGCGCAATCGTAGACGATAGTGTCGAGCAATATAGCGTAATGAGGGCGTTAAATGCCGTAAGACGCGCGGATGTGTGTTTGATTGTTATGGATGCAGAGGTCGGCTTAACCGAACAGGATGTCAAAATAGCGGGTTTTATTCATGAAGAAGGCAAGCCCTCCGTTGTTGTAGTAAACAAATGGGATTTGATAGAAAAGGATACTTATACTGTTGAAAAGTTCAAAAAGCAACTTGGCGTAGATTTGGCATTTATGGATTATTTCAAATACGCTACCGTTTCCGCTCTTACGGGGCAAAGGCTCAATAAACTTATGGAATTGGTAAATTATGTCTACGGCAAATCTACTTTCCGTGCAAGCACGGGTGTACTCAACGATATTGTTTCCGATGCCGTTGCTGCTTGCGAGCCGCCTTCCAATAAGGGACGTCGTGCCAAAATCAAGTATTGCACGCAGGCATCGATACAGCCGCCGACATTTGTATTTTTTGTTTCGGACGCCAAGTTGTTGCATTTCTCTTACCGTAGATATCTTGAAAACTATATCCGTAGGGCATTTTACCTTGACGGCACGCCTATCAAAATGGTGTTTCGAGATGAATCGGACAAGGAATAGAAATATTATCGGAGACGACACAATTGTTTGATACGTTAGTAAAGTTTTGGTGGCAGTTTTTAATTTTGACCGCGATAAGTTATTTGTTCGGGGCAGTAAATTACTCAATCATTTTTTCGCGACTTGTAAAAAAACAGGATATAAGGAATTCGGGCAGCGGAAATGCAGGAACTACCAATATGTTCCGTGTATACGGTTTACCGCTCGGAATATGCACGTTTGTGTGCGATGCACTCAAAGGGGTTATTGTATGTTTGGCAACAAAGTACATTTTCTTGACTTTTGCCGATGGTGTCGTTGCTGAAATTGCAAGTTATTGGGGCGGATTATTTGCTGTGGTCGGGCATGTTTTTCCTCCGTTTTACGGTTTTAAGGGAGGCAAAGGAGTTGCAACGACCATAGGGGTGATGTTTTCTACGCAACCTGTTGTAATAGCATGTTTGGTTATTCCGATAGTAGCAGTAATTTTGATTACAGACAGAATGTCTGTCGCCGCTTTGTTTATGGTATGCGCATTGACTGTATGGCAGTGGATTGCATTTGCAATATGGTCAGAACCCCAGATTTCCGTTTGCATAGTGGTAACGGTAATTTGCGCAACTGTCGTGTTTGCTCACAGACACAATATCGACAGACTAATACGTAGACAAGAGTTGCCGACCGGTTTACGCAAGGTATTATTCAAACGTCGCCACAAAAATGATAGTGATGTTTATAAATAATAATATGGAATAGCAATAATTTTATCTAAATAATTATGCAAAATGTTTTGCTTGCATTTGCCGTCAACCTTCTTTATTTGCGGTTTGACGGTTTTTTATTATAATATTTTATGCGACACGAAACGTGGGCGGCATTGCAGCGGTGGCTGCCTTTTGAACCGTATTAGGTAAAATATCACATAACATACACAAGACGGATAACTGCATTTAACTGTGTTTAATTACAGTCAGTAACTCGTTATTACATTGTATCACGCGGCAAAATATTTATTGTGTAAAATTTCATTTGTGAATTATATAATAATAAAATACAAACTAAGTTTAAATACGTTTAACTTCAATTAACTACTTGTTAACTACCATTATACAACACATCACGCAACCGATTGTGCGTTTTGGATTCACTTCATTCGTG
>JAMPHX010000068.1 GCA_023663205.1 Corallococcus sp.
ATTAAAGAAATACATAAACCTATGATTTCCTTTTCTAAATATTATTAACTTAAGAGTACTGCTCAACATAAATTTCGCCACCACTTTTAACCTAAATTCATATTATACAGTTATACTATTACTATAATAATAGATTGCATTATACTAAATATAATTATATTATTTCCCAAATAGCAAATATAAATAGAACATTTGTTTAAAATAACTGGACGTACAAATATACATGTGATATAATATTATCATGAAAAACAATAAGGCTAATGAAATCTACGAATACATTTTGAAATTTATCGGCGAGAACAATTACCCTCCTACCGTACGTGAGATTGGCAATCACTTTGACATTAAGTCCACGTCCACGGTGTTTTATTACTTAGACAAATTACGTGACGAGGGTCGCATAACTCAAGACAAAAACAAAAACCGCGCAATCGGCATTGTTGACGAAAAACACAAAGACCTTGCATACACTCACGCACCGCTTATTCCCATAATCGGCAATATCAGTGCCGGACAGGGAATACTTGCCGTAGAAAACTTTGAGGAGTATGTTCGACTGCCCGAAACCATTTACGAACAGCAAGACAATTTGTTTATCTTGCGCGTTGTCGGCGACAGTATGGTAAATGCCGGTATCAGCGACGGCGATTTTGTAATTGTGCATAAGCAGGACTATGCCGATATCGGAACAATAGTTGTTGCAATGTGGCAAGATACTGCTACGGTAAAGAAATTGGTATCTATTCAGCCCTTTATTCTCCACCCAGAAAATGATTTGATGGATGATATCCATATCGACTATTCCGAAAATCCTGTAATTTTGGGGAAAGTAGTTGGTTGTCTTAAAAAATTTTAGTAACTAAATTTATAAAGGCGGGAAGAATCCCGCCTTGTTTGCACTCTAATCTATTTACATTATTTCACGAAAAACTTTACATTAAATTTCTTTTACGAGTGCACTGCTTTTCGTTATCACGATTTATTCAATTATGCTGTTACGCTTGGTATATTTAATTATTTATTACATTCTTAACTCTGGCGATATCTGCCAAAACAGACAATCATTCATTACAGAAATTTACAACTATTTCGCTTCGTTTACTAAATATTAAACCTCAAAAATTATAACAAAACGCAAATAATACAAAACAAAATGCAGCATTTGTGTCATAAACACGGTATCAATGCTATTGATGTACTGAAAAAGTCAATGATTCTTATTGGAAAATAGATATCAATTTTTGAATAACAGTTACAACAAATCATCACATATGTTTTGCAGAACGCTCTACCTCCGTCCGCCACACAATGCAGCAACGTCTACGATGCAAAAGTTATTTTTCGATGAGGGATTACTTTGACAATAGTGATTGCAGCGCTTCCTCCAATGCCAAAATTCCATGTTCAAGCGTCAATCCGCCCTGTAAATAAGCAATATAAGGCGGTTTAATCGGAGAATCGCAACTCAATTCAATTGATGCTCCCTGCACAAAGCATCCCGCCGCCATAATTACCTGTTCACCGTATCCCGGCATATCCCACGGCTCGGGAACGGCAAAACTGTCGACAGGCGAAAACTTTTGAATACTTTGACAAAACGCAACAAGTTTTTCTTTATTGTTGAACTTAACCGAACAAACTATATCGTAAAAGTTTTCATTCGGCATAGGCTTTACGTCGTAACCGAGATTTGATAATGCAAATGAAAACAGCGTTGCCGTCTTTATTGCCTGAGCAACCGTATGCGGCGCAAGAAACAGTCCTTGATAAAAATTGCGATAGCCGTATGCATATGAGCCGACCTCACTGCCGACAGACGGCGCGATAAATCTTCCCGCTATTACATCTACATACAGAGATTTACCTACAATATACCCTCCTGTCGGACTTATTCCGCCTCCGATGTTTTTGATTAGTGAGCCAATACACACATCTGCGCCTACGTTAGTGGGTTCATGTTCTTCCACAAATTCGCCGTAACAATTGTCAACCATTATGCAGCAATCGGTATACTTTCTTACAAACTCTACCAATCGAGATATTTTTTCGACCGACAAGGCATCTCTCCATTCATAGCCACGTGAGCGCTGCAAATACACTACCTTCGGACGGTACTGTTCAATCTCGCGCCTTATACTTTCAAAATCAAACTGACCGTCGATTAAGTTTACCTGCCGATATTCCACGCCGAAATCCTTCAAACTACCGATATTATCGCCATGAATTACGGAACGCAAAGTATCATACGGTTCTCCGCTTACAGACAACATTACATCGTTAGGGCGTAACACACCGAACAATGCAATTGTCAAAGCATGCGTTCCGGATGTTATAAGCGGCGAAACAATAGCCTTTTCTGTATCAAAAATTTCGGCATAAATTTTGCCGAGAATATCTCTGCCGTTATCGTCATAACCGTAACCGCTGCTACCTTCAAAATGTCTTAATGCCACGCCGTTGTTACGAAAAGCATTCAAAACTTTCCGTTGATTAGACAATGCAATTTTGTCTATCCGCTTGAACGCACTTTGACAGTTGTCCAATGCATTGTTTATTATATCCGAAATTACCTCTGATACCACTTTACTCACCTGCACACTCTTTATATTCCGCGCAAATCATATCTTGTGCCGCACCTATATCCGCATTGTCCAAATCAATCCATTTTGCATATTTGAACCGTTTAAAATAGCATATTTGTCTTTTTGCATAATGTCTCGTATTGAGTTTAATCAAATTTCTACTTTCTTCCATAGATTTGATTTTTCCTTCAAAGTACGCGATAATTTCTTTGTAACCTATTGCTTGAAAGGCTTGCAAATTTGACCGCTTATCATATTTAATCCACAATTCGTACGCCTCGTCCACCAAGCCTCTATCAAACATATCGTCAACGCGTTGTTCGATATTTTTATATAAATAATTTCTGTTGCGGGATAAAACATACAGCAGGCTACGATATCTGGGCTTGCGCTCAACCTGTCCGTATATACTGCCTCCTGTTTGAGCAATTTCTATCGCGCGAATTATTCTTTTGGGGTTATTGATATCTATTTTGCGATAAGCATATTCATCAACTTCTTTCAGCACATCTCTAATAACATCAATACCGTGTTCCTCATACAAATGCTGCATTTCTCTTCTTATTTTTTGCGTCGTATCGTTATACGCAAAGTCAAGTCCGTACAAGAAACTGTCAAAATATAATCCGGTTCCGCCCACCATTATTGCAACATCCGTCGGATTTAACAAATTTGTTGCTTGCACGCAAAAATCATATGCCGAAAATTGCGAATCAGGTTCAACAACATCAAGCAAACAGTGTTTTACTCCCCCCATTTCGTCGGTAGAAATCTTTGCCGTACCCACGTCCATTCCTTTGTAAATTTGCATTGAGTCTGCGGAAATTATAAAAGACGGCGTAAGTTTTTGTGCAACAGATACGGCAAAATGGCTTTTACCGACGCCCGTAGCACCCATTATGCCGAGGATTGGTTTCATTATTATACAATCCTCTTGAACATCTTTTCCAATTGTGTCTTTGTAAACACAGCGGTAATAGGTCGTCCGTGCGGACATTGCAGAACTTTGTTTTCATAAATATTTTTTACGATATATTCTATTTGGTCGCTATTTAGTATATCTCCGCCCTTAACTGCCGCGCGACAAGCCTTTTTAGCAATTTTTTCAACTATCAATTGCTTGCCGTCAAGTTTAAAATCATCTATAGATGCCAACAGATTTTCAACAAAATTGTCTATACGCATATCGGTATACATAAGAGCAATTGCACTTATTCTATAAGTTTTATCGCCAAATTGCTCAATTTCAAAGCCGGCAGTTCTTATTTCATCTAAATTATTTTCGATAAATTCATTTTCGTCATCCTTAACGCTGAATACGTATGGAAACATCATCGGCTGCATATGCAAATTACCGATTTGAGTCATGAATTTGTCAAACAACAATCTTTCGTGTGCCGCATGTTGGTCTACAAAAATTATTTTGTCTTCGATTTCAAGTATAAGATATGTGTCGAATGCGACTCCCAATATTTTTACTTTGGAGAAATCCGACTTGTCGTCTTGTATAAAACTTTGCTGTTCGTTTTTCGGCTTATCCTCTTCGGGCAAACGTGAAGTGGACGGAATCAATGATTGATTAAATGCGCTGCGCAATCCTATCGGCATATCCGCAATCGCTTGCGCAACAGTTACTTTATCAATTTCTTTTAGATATTGTTCATAGCGTCTTTGATTGTTTTCGCGCATTATGCGCTCGTATACTTCTCTATCTTGACTTTCATTAGTCACACTATTTTTGCCTATAAAGTTGGAATCCGTCAAATCGGGCAATATGTTGGTAGGCGCAGCAGTAGGCGGTATTTCAATTAAACTCTCGCCGCTTTTTACCGTCAGAATTTCGTCTACACGGTTTTGAGTGAACTTTTTGAGAGAATCCTTAATCGGCAAATTTACCGCGACAAAAAGACTCCGAGCATCGGCAAAACGCACTTGCATTTTTTGCGGGTGAACATTTACATCGAGTTCATTGGACGGCAAAGATATGTATAGCACAAAAAACGGATAGTTCCGCGTCATCAAATACGGGGCAAATGCCTGCTTAACCGCCGTTGTTATTGTCAAATCTTTTACATATCTGCCGTTTACGGATATGGTTTGATATGTACTGTTGGCTTTTGTATATTCGGGAGAACCTATATAACCGTTTACTACAATATTCTTGTACTTTGAATTTACGGGTATACAGTTTTTTAGACAGTCGGCGTCATAAACACAATAAATTGCTTCCTCTATTCCTGTTCCTTTAAAATTATATACTTCTGAATTATTGAGAGTATATTTAACTTCCAATAATGGATTTGTTAATATCAAACGCGTAATGTATTGAGTGATTTCCCCCGCTTCACGCGAATCGCTTTTCAAAAACTTTTTTCTTGCGGGAGTATTGTAAAACAAATCCTCAACGGTGATTTTAGTGCCGACATTGCCTGCTCCGTAATTTTTCGTAACGATTTGACCGTCTGAAACTTCTACCGTCAATGCCGTATCGGAATAAGGAGTTTTTGTTGTCATTTTCAGTTTGGAAACCGCGGAAATACTTGCCAACGCTTCACCCCTAAATCCGAGAGAATCAATATGCTCTAAATCTGCGGCCGCTGACAATTTGCTTGTAGAGTGCTTTATAAATGCTATGTCAACATCATCTTCCGCTATTCCGCAACCGTTATCGGTCACTTCGATAAAAGCAATTCCGCCGCCTCTAATAGTAATATCCACCTTAGATGCGCCTGCATCTATACTGTTTTCAACAAGTTCCTTGACAACGGATGCCGGATTTTCGATGACTTCTCCTGCGGAAATTTTGTTGTAGATATCGCTTGTAAGTATATTTATTCTTCCCATTTTGCTTCTTCCTAATTATTTTTTGCTTTTTGAATAAGGTCGTTGAGTATATCGAATGCCTCGATAGGAGAACATCTGTTGATGTCCAAATCCTTCAAAACCGCAAGTATTTTCGATTGCGATTGAGATTGCACTATCTGCGCGTTATCTTCGTCTACATTCTTTAAACTGTAATCCAAATTGCTGTTTTCAAGCATTTTGACAATTTCTCGAGCGCGATTGCAAACAGATGCGGGAACGCCAGCAAGGGCAGCAACCTCTATTCCGAAACTTTTATTGGCACCGCCGCGCACTATTTTGTGTAAAAATATTACACTGCCGTTATATTCTTTTACCGTAATGCGGTAGTTTTTTACTCCTTCTATTCTGTTTTCGAGTTCCGTCAGTTCGTGATAATGTGTGGCAAACAGTGTCTTGGCTTTGATGTTTTGCGTGACATGTTCCATAATTGCCCATGCTATCGACAAACCGTCAAACGTAGACGTTCCGCGTCCGACTTCATCCAAAATTATCAAACTGCGCCGCGTCGCATTATTTACGATATTAGCAACTTCGACCATTTCAACCATAAACGTGCTTTGGTTAAAAGCCAAATCGTCCGATGCTCCCACACGTGTAAATATTTTGTCGACAACAGGTATCGATGCCGATTTTGCCGGTACAAAACTACCTATATGCGCCATCAACGTAATGAGCGCAACTTGCCGCATATATGTACTTTTACCTGACATATTGGGACCCGTAATTACCATTGTGCGGTTTTGTTCTGTGTCAAGCAATGTGTCGTTGGTTATAAAATTGTCGCTTTTGATAAAGTTTTCCACTATCGGATGTCTGCCTTCAACTATTGACAAAGTATCGCTTTCTGCATTTATTATGGGCTTGACATAATTGTTGTCTGCCGCGGTTTTTGCAAGCGCATACAAACAATCCAATGCGGCAATTCCGCGCGACGTTTGCTGCATATCAGGTATAAATTCAAGAAGTTTGAGGCGTAAATCGTCAAATATTTCTTTTTCGAGTTTTAACTTGCGTTCATCGGCAGTCAGTATCTTTTCTTCCAATTCTTTAAGTTGCGGACTTACAAATCTCTCTCCGTTGGTAAGAGTTTGCTTACGTATAAAATCCGACGGCACGCTATCCTTAAAAGAATTGGAAATTTCAAAATAGTACCCGAACACCCTATTGTATCCGAGTTTTAGAGTACGAATCCCCGTACGCGTACGCTCATAATTTTCGAGGTCTGCTATCATACGCTTGCCGTTGGCGGAAATTTCAAGCAATTCGTCCAATTCGGCATTGTAACCGCATTTAATAAAACCGCCGTCTTTTGTTGTTGCGGGCGTATTATCGTCGATTATTGCCGACGATAACAATTTTTGCACGGGATACAAATCTTTTATGCTATCACAAATATGTTTGAAAATCTTGGGTTGAAGTTCTTTTAAAATATCTTTGATTTTCGGCAAATTAAACAACGATAATTCCAATGTCTTGCAATCTTTGGGAGAAATGCTATTGTATGAAATTTTCCCCGCTAAACGCTCCATATCTTTGATTGTTGACAAAAGTTTTCCGATTTCGTCGCGAACAATATAGTTTTGAACCAGCGTACCTACTCCGTCTAAGCGCAAATTTATGGTATCTACATTTTGCAGCGGTCTGTCAAGCCATGAATTTAACATCCTTGCGCCCATTCCCGTGACGGTCTTGTCCAACAGCCACAAAAGACTTCCTTTGCGTTTGTTTTCCTTTGACGACACGGTTAGTTCCAAGTTGCGACGCGTTTTGACGTCTAAGGACATATAATCGGTATTATCTA
>JAMPHX010000069.1 GCA_023663205.1 Corallococcus sp.
GAATCGGACGCAAATCAAGTTGCGTGGTATTTGTCGCTGACAAGCGGCGACCCGTTTGTGCTATATAGCGGACTGATGAATTGTTATAGCGAAGCAATAAGGTTGGTTAGGCTGTTCCCAAATTCAGAGTCGGATGCCATTAAACTGAAAAATTCTCTTTGTGACGGTATCAAGACAGAGTTTTCCGAGTATTCCAAATTTTGGAACGAATTTAAATTATTGGATAATATGGGTAGTTTTTTCAATGATATTTATTTGAAACTATCCGGTCAGCAAAACGGTGTCGGCAGTTACAATCCGCCTCCGCAAATTTCCGATAGCGGCGAAAAAGACGACCACGGAAATACTGTGTGGGTAATTGAAGATTTTTCCGAGGCTCAAAATATGTTGATACAATTGTATTTTGACGGTTATCTGCAAAAAGTAAATATTTGAAACAAAATTTAATCAAAGTACTAACAAAATCGTTGACATATTTTTGTTGCTATTATATAATGAATAGGCTGTTGAAGTGCGGGTGTAGTTCAATGGTAGAATCCCAGCCTTCCAAGCTGGTCGCGTGGGTCCGATTCCCATCACCCGCTCCATTTTGCAATTGCCTGTGCCTGTAGCTCAGCAGGATAGAGCAACGGCCTTCTAAGCCGTTTGTCGGGGGTTCGAATCCCTTCAGGCACGCCATGTTATGGTGGGCTTAGCTCAGATGGTTAGAGTGCCAGATTGTGACTCTGGAGGTCATGGGTTCGATTCCCATAGCTCACCCCATTCATATTTATAGGGGTATCGCCAAGCGGTAAGGCATTAGACTTTGACTCTAACATCCGTAGGTTCAAATCCTGCTACCCCTGCCAGTTATGACCCATTAGCTCAGTCGGTAGAGCACATGACTTTTAATCATGGTGTCCCGCGTTCGAGTCGCGGATGGGTCACCAACTTAATTTTTAATTAAGTTTATGCACCTTTAGCTCAGTTGGTAGAGCAATTGACTCTTAATCAATGGGTCCAGGGTTCGAGTCCCTGAAGGTGTACCATGACAGTTTAATGCGGATATGGCGGAATTGGCAGACGCGATAGACTTAGGATCTATTGTCCAAGACGTGGGGGTTCAAGTCCCTTTATCCGCACCAACTAAATATTCGCGGGAGTGGCTCAGTGGTAGAGCGTTGCCTTGCCAAGGCAAATGTCGCGGGTTCGAATCCCGTTTCCCGCTCCATAATCATTAGGGCGCGTATCGCGCCCTTTTTGCTTGGTCATTTTCGTCTGTGTAAATTTCGGCTGCGTTTGTTTTGCGCTTAAAATGATGTGCATAATTATTATCTGTATTTTGTGAAGATGTATTTTCATTCTATAAACACATAATCATTAGGGGCGTATTGCTTTTTTGTTTAAGGGGCTTAAACAGTTGACTAAAAATCCAAATTAGAATAAATTTAATTTAAATTGATTAGCATAATGGAGTAAAACAATGAAGTATAGCACATTACTTTTTGATATTGACGGCACTATTCTTGACTTTGCAAAATCAGAAGAAAATGCTCTAAAATTGACTTTTGAACATTTTGGATTTTATTATTCGGATTATACACTCGAAAGATATAGGTTCAATAATGAAATTCAATGGCATTTATTTGAACAAGGTAAAATTTGCAAAAGCGATATTTTGACAAATAGATTTGTATGCACGTTAAATGAATTTAATATCCAAACAGATGTTACCGTTGTTGCGGACTATTTTCAAGAGCGCTTGAATGAAGGCTATTTTGAAATAGACGGTGCACGGCAAGTTTTAGAAACATTAAGTAAAAATTACTCACTATATATTATTACCAACGGTGTAAAACGTACGCAAGAATCTCGAATGCGCGGAAGCGGATTTGATAAATACTTTATTGATAGTTTTATTTCGGAAATTATAGGTTCTCCAAAACCGAACAAAAAATATTTCGACTACTGTCTTGAACATATTGCCGAAAAAGATATAAAACGAGTGTTGATAGTGGGAGATTCATTGGAATCTGATATTGTCGGCAGCATCAATTCCAATATAGATACGTGTTGGTTTAATGCGCAGGAAAGGGAGAATACATATAATGTTAAGCCTACTTATGAAATCAAAAAATTGATACAACTATTTGATATCTTATAGTATTGTTACTGTTAGTGTGCCAATTTACTAAGCAAACTTAGCAATGCGCGTCCGCGATGGCTTATTTTGTTCTTTTCTTCATCGGTACATTCGCCAAACGATTTTTTTAAGTCATTGCAGAAAAAGATACTGTCATATCCAAATCCGGCTATTCCGGTTTCTTTTGTTAGTATCTCCCCTTCTACACGTCCGATTGCAGATATTTCTTTTCCGTCGTTGAAGCGCAATACTACTGCAGTTTCAAAATAAGCAGTGCGGTCGGCTATATTTTTGAGTTTATCTAATAATTTTCTTCTATTTGCTGCAAAATCATGATTGCCTGCATAACGCGCAGAATAAACGCCGGGTTCTCCGTTAAGCGTTTTGACGCATAGTCCGGTGTCGTCTGCAAGAACGGGCAAATCGGTAAATTTTGCTATTTCGCGTGCCTTTATTTGTGCGTTTTCCAAAAATGTTTTGCCGTTTTCGCAGGGGTCACATTCTATGCCGACATCTTGTAGCGAGTATATATTTTGGAATGCATTTTTCAGTATTTGGCGTATTTCAAAAATTTTATGTGCATTATTACTTGCAATTACAATATCCATTAATTTTTTTCCGTATAAATAATATTTTCGTTTGAACTTTTAAGCAATCTAACAATTTCAGGTATATCGCACGATTCTATATTTAGCATTACTATTGTAGGGTCCAATTGTTTTCCTTTGTAACTGAAATACAATTTTGCATTGTTTTTGTCGTATAGTATGTTGACAATGTTCTCGATTTTAACCTGTTTTGAAAGCAAATCGATAATACCGAATTTCAAGCATAAGTATTCTTTGCCAACTGTATAGTGCAAGTTTAAAAGGAAGACAGCGACTACAGTAACGCACAGAGAAACTGCAATAGATACTATGTTTATTGTAATAGAGCCCTGCGGCAATTGAAATAGTCCTAATAACTTAAAGACATAATAGGTAATGCTTGTAATCTGCAAAACAATGAGGACAATATAAATGATTTTCAAATAGATTGGTAATTTGTAACGAAATTTCATAAAGTAATGATAGCATATTTTATTGTTGTAGTAAACGAAATTATATGATATAATAAACAAAATATTGTCGTTTACCGCAATTATAAAGTATTTGATTGGCGTACTATTTACAGTTGCTTGATAGCAGTTACTGTTTGCGTCAATCTCTCAATGAAATAATTTACATTATTCATTATTCAAAATTAACTTTATGAGAGGAAAAATTGTGGTAGCGGTGGATTGGAATGCGATAGTTCAAAATGCTTTGTTTTTTAAGCGTGCTTGTGAAGGTGCCAAACTATGTGCTGTGGTCAAGTGCAATGCTTACGGTCATGGTATTAGACGCACTGCGGCTGTGTTAAACGATATCGTCGATATGTTTGCTGTTTCAAATATTTATGAGGCTAACGAAATTGGATATTTGAACAATGACATACTTATACTGCTGCCATGTTCAGCAAAAGATACGGGCGATGCAATCAAACAGGGATACATATTGACATTGGACAGTTTTGATACTTTGTGTACAATAAATAGTGTCGCCGAATCGTTGAAAATAAAGGCACATGTGCATTTGAAGTTGGATACAGGTATGGGAAGGTTGGGATTTGTGCCTGACGAATTGGAAGAACTGGTTTTGCGACTAAAAAATGTGGATAGCATTGTTGTAGATGGCATTTTTTCACACTTTGCAAGCGCGGATTGCAATATGGAGTATACTCAAAGACAGTTTGACCTGTTTGAAAAATCTTGCCTGTATCTTAAAAGCGAATTATCGCTTGATGATTGTATTTGTCATATTGCCAATACATCCGCAACAATTTCGGATAAAAAATATCATTTAGATATGGTGAGAATAGGACTCGGTTTGTATGGCTACGGAGATGATGGATTGATGCCTGCCAAGATTGTCAAAGGCTCAATTGTTGCAGTAAAGCAATTGCACAAAGGGAATACTGTAAGTTATGGAAATAAATATATCTGCATGCGCGATACAAAGGTTGCAATTATTTCTTATGGGTATTCCGACGGGTTGTATAGAGAGTGGATTGACGGACTATCTACGGTGGAAATTAAAGGTAAGTCATGCAGAGTATTGGGCAATGTATGTATGGGGATGTTTATGGCGGATATTTCTGAAATCGAAGCAAAGCAATTTGACGAAGTGACAGTATTCGGAACAAAGAATTGCAGTGTAGGCAATAAAGTAATTGTGTATGAATTATTGTGCGGATTGAGGTAAAAATTGCGAGTAATAAGCGGTAAGTACAAAGGCAGACGATTGAATACTCCCGAAGGAATTGCTACACGTCCGACTTTGGATAGAGCAAAAGAAACGATATTTAATATTATTAACTTTAATTTAGACGGCGCAACCTGTTTAGACCTGTTTGCAGGAAGCGGACAAATTGGCATAGAAATGCTCAGTAGAGGTGCGGAACAATGTGTTTTTGTCGATTATTCTGCAAAAGTGGTAGAAGTTATTCGCAGTAATTTAAGTGCTCTGAATATTACCGCTGCTGTTGTATATCAACAAAATGCACTTGAAGCATTGAAAATGTTGCAAAATAAAATGTTTGATGTTATTTATTTAGACCCGCCTTTCGGTGAAGGGATATATTTACATGTTTTGGAAAAGATAATGTCATACGAATTGCTTGCCGAAGAAGGAATTATCGTGTGTGAAAGCAGTTACTTAGAGCCAATATCTATTGTCGGTAATTTGAAAATTATAAAAGAAAAAAAAGTCGGCACTGTGAAATTTACGTTATTAGGGAGGCAATGAACAATGAATAAAATAGGTGTTTATGCAGGGTCATTTTGTCCCGTTACAAAAGGTCATGTCAACGCAATAGAACGTGCTGCACGAATAGTGGACAAGTTATATGTAGTAATAGGGGTAAATTCAAATAAAAAATATGCTATATCTGTCCAAGACAGACAGCGTTTACTCAAATATGCATTAGAAAATGTCAATAACGCAGAGATTGTTGTGTACGACGGAATGATGACGGATTTCTGTCGGCAGGTTAATGCCGATATTATGGTTAAATCCGTTCGCAACGCCACTGATTTGCAGGAAGTAATCGATTTGGCTTCAATAAACAGACGCTTTTGGAATGGTGAAACGGTATTTTTGACAAGCGATGAAAGATATGAGCATTTATCAAGTTCCTTGGTGCGCGAATTGGTAAAGTTACAACGTGATATTACACCTTTCGTGCCGGAAGGACTTGCAAACGAAATTACGGAATTGTTAAAACAAAATGATAAACAAAATTGAGCGTATTACAGATAGTGCGCAAATAAAATTGCAATATCCTCTGCAAAGAAAGTTGGCGGAGCGTAAAAACGAATTTGACCAAATACTCAAAACGAATTTTTTGAAACCGCAAAAATTTGTTGTTGTTGTGGGTCCATGTTCTGCGGATAATACCGAGGCCATGAAAGAGTATTTGAAACAATTAAAGGTAATTGCGGATAGGGTCAAAAAGAAAATATTGATTGTTGCTCGAATATATACCTCGAAACCGCATTCTGATGGGAGCGGCTACAAAGGCATTGCTTTTCATGAAAACAGATTTGACCAGGTAAATTTTAATTCGGGATTGGTAAACGCACGACAACTTATGTTGTACTGTTTGGAAATCGGCTTACCTATTGCAGATGAATTACTATATCCTGAGCATTATTTCTATTTCGACGACTTGGTATCCTATTGGTTTTTGGGTGCACGCAGCGGATGTGACCCGTTGCACCGTGATATTGCCAGCGGTGTTAATACATTGGTAGGCATAAAAAATCCTACAGACGGTTCGTTAAATCAAACGATATTATCGGTTTTTGCGGTAAATAATCCCAAAGTTTTTATGTGTGCAGGCTATCAAACAGAAACATCCGGAAATCAATACGCACATATCGTTCTGCGCGGCTATTCACAAGGTAATTGCTACATTGGCAATTACGGTAGAGATACTACTGAAAGCGCGGTCAAATTATGTTTGCAACGCAAATTATATCCGTACATAATTGTTGATGCTTCACACGGAAACAGCGGCAAGGTGGCAACTCGTCAAAAAGATGTAGTGATTGATGTTTTGAAAGACAAGAATGTCAACGGTGTTATGATTGAAAGTTATTTGAAAAGCGGCAGCGCAGATGACGAATACGGCGTTTCCAAAACAGATGATTGCATGGATATATCAACTACGGAGCAGTTAATTGACATAATATACAGCACGCTCAAATAAATATTTTCCCCAATATAAAACATAGTATTGTCGATAGTGCGCAGTGGGTGAGTTTTATTGCCACTATCGATTTTGTTTTTATTTTACATTTTCCAAGAAAAATCATTGTTTGCATTAAAACGCATAGCCCGCCAAATGAAATCAAAGAGCAGCACAATACCGTCGATGTAAATATATCAGTTAGTCCGCAAATTTGTATACAGCCGTTTGTCATTTCGATAATTCCAAGCAAATAAGCAGTTATAAGTTGACCGTCGGTATGAAACCACGTCGGAAGAATCTGCGTAATCATATCGCACAACAAATATGCAATCGAGATGTAGCCGCCTACCGAAAGTATTGATACAAGACTGTTAACCATAGAATCGTCAAGCGGATTCTCTGTTAAGCTCGGCTGGGTTTCCATGTTGACGTTATTATCGATATTTATATTGCGAAAAATCAATCCGTTGATAATTGCTCC